>JBJEYK010000306.1:0-3224 GCA_051886775.1 Candidatus Ventricola sp.
CCCGGAGTACCTGTCCAGCCACTTTGAACAGGTGCTGGAGAAAAACGGTCTGCGCAGCATCCGTTTCCACGACCTGAGGCACTCAAGCGCCAGCCTCCTGCTGGCAAACCACGTGCCGCTCAAGCAGATTCAGGAGTGGCTGGGGCACAGCGATTTCAGCACGACGGCGAACATCTACGCGCATCTGGATGCGCAAAGCAAAAGCAGCACAGCGGATGCCATGCTGCGCGGACTGGGCTTTACCTCCCCGGAGGATTCGAGCCCGGAATGAAGAAGACCAGACAACACATGTCGCCTGGCCGAATGTTGGCGGAGCGGGTGGGATTCGAACCCACGGACCCGGAAGGGTCAACAGATTTCGAGTGTTTTATCGAACGTGGAACCTGCCGGAAATACGGCGTCGCTCCCGGAAGCTGCCGGAAGCGAAATGAGCCGAAAAATCAGGCGTTCCCAGACTATCTGCGATTCGGGAACTGATCGCGCCGAATAGATTGTAGGAACAGAATGAATCACCGCAACGCAAAAAGAGGAGAATGAACCATGTCCCAGATCACAAAGCGGGCTTTGGAGCAGTCGCTCAAAAACCTGCTGCTCAAAAAGCCCCTGACGAAGATCACAATCAACGATATTGCCGAGGACTGCGGCATCAACCGCATGACCTTCTATTATCACTTCAAGGACATCTACGATCTGGTGGAGTGGGCCTGTCTGGAGGATGCCCGGGCCGCGCTGGAGGAGAAGAAAACCTATGCCACGTGGCAGGAGGGCTTTCTGCAGATCTTCGAGGCCGTGCGCGCCAACAAGCCCTTCATCATGAATGTGTACCGCTGTGTGCATCAGGAGCAGGTGGAGCGGTATCTGAAGCCGTTGGTGGATCAGCTGCTGCTGGACGTCATCAACGAGGAGGCCGCCGGGATGACCGTGCGGGACGAGGACAAGGCGTTCATCGCACGCGTGTACGGGTATATCTTCATCGGGCTGATGCTCGACTGGATTAAGGACGACATGCAGCAGGACCCGAAGGCGCTGGTAGATCATCTGGCGACGCTCATCAAGGGCAACATCGCGCAGGGGCTGCAAAGGTTCAGCGTGCAGTCCATCATTTGACGCAATCTGATAAAAAGCTTTACAGAAGCCGCCCGGTGATGAAGCTTTCATCACGGAGCGGCTTCTGTTTATGGAAAACCTCCTGATTTTGCCTATAATAAAGCCATCACCGAGCAACAGGAGGTTTGAAATATGTATTATTCCGCTGGCACCTATGAATCCTTTGCCCATCCCGAAAAGCCGGAGGGCGTTGACAAGAAATCCGCTTACATCATCGGCACGGGTCTGGCCGGCCTGACTGCCGCGTTCTATCTGGTGCGCGACGGCCAGATGAAGGGCGAGCACATTCACCTGCTGGAAAAGCTGGAGCTGGCAGGCGGCAGCTGCGACGGCCGCAGGGACGTCACGAAGGGCTTCTTCATGCGCGGCGGCCGCGAGATGGACAACCACTTCGAGGTCATGTGGGACATGTTCCGCGACGTGCCCTCGCTGGAAACGCCGGGCGCGTCCGTGCTGGACGAGTACTACTGGCTCAACAAGCACGACCCCAACTACTCGCTGTGCCG
Organism: Candidatus Ventricola sp.; assembly: GCA_051886775.1. GTDB lineage: Bacteria > Bacillota > Clostridia > Christensenellales > Aristaeellaceae > Ventricola. The sequence goes on from JBJEYK010000306.1 coordinate 1,614, forward strand.
CGCCACCGTCCATCAGGGCGAGGACGCGCACACCGACAGGAAGTTCGGGCTGGACAAGGCGTCCGCCATGGCGCTCTCCAAGCTGTTCATCACGCCGGAAAAGGACCTGGAGGGCAAGAAGATTTCCGAGGTGCTGCCCGATTCCTTCTGGGAGACGAACTTCTGGCTGTACTGGCAGACGATGTTCGCTTTCCAGCGCTGGTCGAGCGCGCTGGAGATGAAGCGCTACCTCTGCCGCTACGTCCACCACATCGACGGCCTGCCGGATTTCAGCGCGCTGCGCTTCACGAAGCTGAACCAGTATGAGAGCCTGATTCTGCCGCTGGTCAAGTATCTGGAATCCCACGGCGTGCGCATCGAGTACGGCATGGACGTGAAGAACGTCATCATCGAGACGGTCGGTGAGAAGAAGATCGCCCGTCAGATCGTCTACGTCAAGGACGGGCAGCAGCAGACCATCGACCTGATCGAGGACGACCTGGTGTTCATCACCAACGGCTGCTGCACGGATTCCACCTGCTACGGCGACCAGACCCACGCCCCGGACCTGAGCGGCCTGGAGAACGGGCGCGGCGAATCCTGGGACATGTGGAAGGCGATCGCGGCGCAGGCCGAGCACGGGGAATACGGCAACCCGGAGGCGTTCTGCAGCGACATCGAGGCGACCAACTGGATGAGCGCGACGGTTGCCACCTCGAATGAGGAGATCATCCGGCACATCATGGACATCTGCCAGCGCGATCCCCGCGCGGGCAAGGTGACGACCGGCGGCATCGTGACCGTCAAGGACAGCACCGAGAACTGGTACCTCTCCTGGACGATCAACCGCCAGCCGCAGTTTAAGTCGCAGGACAAGAATATGGTGCTCATCTGGCTCTACGCGCTGAACACCAACAAGCCGGGCAACTACGTGAAAAAGCCCATGCGGGAATGCACCGGCGAGGAGGTCTGCCGGGAGTGGCTCTACCACATCGGCGTGCCGGAGGAGCGGATTGACGCGCTGGCGGCGGACGCCTGCAACACCACGACCTGCTTCATGCCCTACATCAACGCCTTCTTCCAGCCCAGGAAGAATGAGGATCGCCCGCATGTGGTGCCGGACGGCTCCGTCAACTTCGCCTTCCTCGGGCAGTTCACGGAGACGCCCCGCGACACCATCTTCACCATCGAGTACTCGATGCGCACGGGCATGGAGGCGGTCTACACGCTGCTGAACATCGACCGCGGCGTGCCGGAGGTCTGGGGCAGCAAGTATGACGTGCGCGAGCTGCTGCGCGCCTGCTACTACGCCATCGACAAGAAGCCGATCACCGACGTGAAGCTGGGCTTCATGGAGCACGAGCTGCTGCGGATTGTGCTCAAAAAGGTGAAGGGGACGGATATTGAGATCCTGCTCAGGGAGAGTGGGCTGATTGAGTGAGTAGTCGGAAAATAAACATGAGCCGTGCCGGGGAGAAAATGCCCCGGGCACGGCTCGTGTTCTTTGGGTTAATCGTCCAGCCTCCATCCCCAATCCCCGTGGTAGATCATCTGCCGGGTCATGCCACCGTCGATGCAGATGTTTTCGCCGGTGATGAAGCCCGCCTTGTCCGAGCAGAGGAACAGCACCAT
>JBJEYK010000307.1:0-15773 GCA_051886775.1 Candidatus Ventricola sp.
CCTTCGGGCACCTGTCCGTATTTTTCGCAAGTATACCACATTTGCCGCCGGATTGCCAGATGAGAATCATTCGCACGGTTTAACGCATTTTTGACCTATTTCCTTTCGCCGTGCCCATCAACCTGTGCTATAATATTTGTATCCTATCTATACTTGTACCGCTGTGCAAAAAACACCTGGACGCATCCGTCCATCATAAAGGAGACCATGATTATGCAAGCGTTCAAGCGTCTGACTTCACTGGCCCTGGCTGCCGTCATGCTCTTTTCGCCGCTGGATTCCATCCCGCGGTCCGTGCATACCTACGCATATGCAGAGGAGAGCGCTGCGCCGGACATGGAAGATTCCGCAGCCGCTGTGGAAAATCGCGACGACAAGGCGGAGCCTGTCGAATCAAAGGCTCCCGCCGCAACGAAAGCACCCGCTGCGACCGATGCGCCCGCCGTGACCGATGCGCCCGTCGTGACCGATGCGCCCGTCGTCACCGATGCGCCTGTCGTGACCGATGCGCCCGCCGTGACCGATACGCCCGCCGAAACGGAGACGCCCGCCGTGACGGATGCGCCCGCCGTGACCGAGGCGCCTGCCGTGACGGAGACGCCCGCTGTCACCGATTCGCCTGTTGTGACACAGACGCCTGCCGTCACCGAAACGCCCGAGGATGAGGACGCCTTCCGGGCGGGCTATGTCCTGCTGAAGGAGGGCGCAAACCTGTATGCCTCCTTCTCGCTGAACAACCGCCTGGGGACGCTCTCCGAGGCCGGCGTGGCGTACGCAACCGGCTTTGATGAGGAGCGCAGCGTTTATGAGATCGCGTGCGTATTCGATCACGCCGTGCAGCGCGCTTTTGTCTCCAAGCGCTGGGTGCGCGTGATGAGCGCGGAGGATGCGTCGGCCTATCGCCGCTCAACCCACTCCCCGTATACCTGCGATGGCGCGCCGCTTGAGCCGCTTGTCTTCGCATCCGAGGCCAACGCGCCCGCCGTCACCGACGCGCCCGCCGTCTCCGACACGCTCGCTGTCTCCGACGCGCCCGCCGTCTCCGACACGCCCGTCGTCACCGACACGCCCGTCGTCACCGACACGCCCGCCGTCTCCGACGCGCCTGCCGTCTCCGACGCGCCCGCCGTCTCCGACACGCCTGCCGTCACCAACACGCCTGCGGGAACGCAGGAGCCGGACTTCATCCTGCTGCCGTCCGGCGACACCATCCCTGCAAGCCGTCAAATCACCTTCTCCATCCGCTGGCTGGACGACCAGAATGCCGCCGGCATGCGTCCGGGCACGGTGACCGTCTCGATCGTCGCGCATCGTCCAGACGGCGATGCGACGCTGGATGACGCGCTCGAGCTTCCCGCCGCCGGCAGCGACGAGCTGCTCTCCTACAGATTCACGGACGAGGACTATCTGCCCGGCACAACCTATACCGTCACGCTGGAGGAGGCGCCCTATTACACCCTCAGCGAATTCAGCGCCGTGGTCGATCCAGACGCGCCCGTATCGCCCGCCTTCCAGGCTGCGACCACCCTTCGCATGCGTATGGCATCGGTCTCCCTGCTCAACGCGGCGCAGTCGCTGGACACGACGCTGCTGATCGACTGGGACGATGGCGGCTATACCGAGCTGACGCCCTCCAAGCCCCGGATGGCGCTGGAGGTCAGCGACGACGGCCAGACCTGGACTGTGGACAGCGGCGCGGTCATCGAAATCGACGACCGTCTGGAGAGTGTGTCCGTCCGCAGCGGCGGCGCATATGCGCACTATCGCCTGCTGCCCGAGGCGGTGGAGGGCTTCCTCCCCGCGGCTTCGCCGATCACGCTGACGCCGGAGCATGCCGGCGAGACGATTTCCTATACCTGCGATCCCCACCTGATCCGCAGCTATTCCTTCAGCGTTCAGTTCGACGCGAGCGACAACGCGCTGATCGCCCTGCCGACGCCGGAGCAGGTGCGCAGCCTGCTCACCGCACAGTACAGCGATGACAGCGGCGACAGCTTTACGCCGCTGCCCGCCGGCCGGATTGAGGTCGCCTACGGTGCCGCCAATGACCGGGTCATCAGCTACACGGTCACGCTGCGCGCTGCCGTGACCCTGTCCGGCGCTCAGGAGCGGCAGTACCGCATCGAGGCCGCCCCGATGGCGGGCTTTGCCCTTGCGGAGCAGGAGGCTGCCGAAAGCGCCGCGCCTGCAGGCACGCTGTTCCACTACACTGCCGTGACGCCTCAGACCGTCAGCATGCGCGTCCAGTGGGCGGATGACGGCATCACCGCCTATCGCCCCGACGCGGACACGCTGCTCGGGCAGTACACCCTGCAGTATCGGGACGACGGCGGAGAGTGGACTGCCATCCCCGAGTCGATGGCGTCCGCCGCCACTAAGAGCGCCGACGGCAGCATCGTCCTTTCCTGCACGGACTGTCTCCCGCAGGCGGGGCGCGAGTACCGCGCGATCCCCGCGCAGCTGGACGCCTATCAGCCGCTGAGCGGCGCGCTGCTCACCGACGGCGTTGCGATGACGGAAAGCGGGGACCGGGCCGTCACCTATACCAAGCCCGAGCCGGTCGAGCATGGCTTTGTCATTAACTGGAACGACAACCGCGACGAGTTCGGCATCCGCCCGTCCATTGACGCGCTTTCGTCGATGGGGCTTGCGCTGGAATACCGCGATGTCGACGGGAATTGGCAGACGCTGACCGCCTCGCCCGATTCCCAGGCTCAGGCGGCGCTGAGCGCGCAGGAGAGCAACTTCTCCAACTGGACGTGCGCCTTCACGGACAGCTGGCCCCTGCCTGGCCGCGAGTACCGCATCGCCCGGCTCGCCCCGCAGGAGGGCTATGCCTTCACCGAGGGCAGCGGCGACACCCTGGCGCTTCCGCCTGATGGCGAGGCGCTGGGCGTCGTGTCCTTCACGGTGCTGCACCCCTTCTCGGCGCTTGTGGAATGGAACGACTATTCCACCTACGAGCAGACCCGCCCGCAGATCACCAGCGACAATCTGGGTCAGTTCGCCCAGCTCTATCGCGGCGGCGAGCCGATCGACTGGCCCGACGATGCGGCCTATACCCTGCTGACCGACGTGAACGCCGCCCCGGCGGTCTACCGGATCACCGCCGACGCGCTGCCCGGCTTCGACCCGGACGGCAACGTCTACGTCTATTCCATGGCGCCGACGGATGAATACCACAGCGAAAGCCCGGAGCTGGGCGTCTACCGGCATGTGGACGGCAAGACCGGCACGCCGCTGGAGGACAGGCACATCTACTCCGGCGGCACGCTGACCAACACCATCGCCAACACGCTGGAGTTCAACTTCGTCAAGCAATGGAAGGACGCGGCGCTCACGCCTGCGCAGCGCCCCGCCGTCACCTACCATCTCTATCGCTATGCGGAGGGCCTGGGCGAGGTGGACGACCTGTCCCCGGTCAAGGATCAGGACACCATGACCTTCACCCCGCAGATGCTCGCCGCGGGGCTGGGCGAGGGCGAAATCATCTACCGCGGCGACGCCGCCAGCACCAGCACGCTGCCGCGCTATGACGAAAATGGCCGCAAGTACATCTACTATATTCTGGAGAAGATGGCCAATCAGGGCGACTATGTCCAGGAGATCGAAAACAACGGCCAGTACAGCAGCGATCGCTACGCCTTCGACGGCGACACCATCACCAACCGCCTGAGCCGGGTCGGCGCCGTCACCGCCCGCAAGACCTTCCTGGCCAAGGCGCTGCAGGGCATGCAGGGCAGCGTGTCCTTCAAGCTCCAGCAGCGCACGGAAGACGGCGACTGGCAGGATGTGACGGACGCCGAGGGCAATATGCGCACCCTCACCGTCCAGGGCTTCACCGCCGAGGGCATGACCCAGAGCGTCTCGTTTGACAACCTGCACTTTTACGACGAGGACGGTCACGCGCTGTCCTACCGCATCGTGGAGACCGGCGCGTCGCTGAACAACACCGCCGACTTCATCGACAGCGGCGTGCCCCTGCCCGAGGAGATCAGCAGCCAGAACGACACCTACGCTGTCGATGGCCCGCACGGCTCCTACCGCTTTGTCATCAGCTACGCGCAGGACGGCTCCATCACCAACCAGCTCATCGACGAGACCGAGCTGCGCATCCGCAAGCACTGGGCACCCGCGCTGCAGGACGGGGAGCATGGCTCTGCTCACTTCATCCTCACGCGCATCTCCGACCGCCCCGGCTCCCAGGCGGAGACCTTCACCCCCGACGCGGCTCACCTGGATGCGGCCATGCAGTCGCTCTCGGACGGCTATGCCCTGGCCGAAGCGTCGCTGGAGGACGGCGGCGTGACGCTCACCGGCAGCAGCGACATGGAGTACATCCTCTCCCATCTGCCGCTGTACGACGCCGAAGGCTACGCCTATCGCTACGACGTGACGGAGGCCCCCACGTCGATCCTCGTCGGCGACAAGACCTACCATTATATGGATAGGTCGTATTCCCAGGTGAACGGTGTGGATACGGCGACCATCACCAACGTCGTCGCTGACGGCGGCGTCACGCTCAGCTTTGAGGCGGAGAAAATCTGGCTGGACGACGGCGATACCCTCCACCGCGGCGACATCGGCCTCGGCCTGTTCTATCAGCCGGAGGACGACGCCTTGCCGGAGAACGGCCTGCTCGTGCTCTCCCTGACGACGGACGAGGCAGGCCGCAGCGCGCGCGCCGTGCAAAGCGCGTACGGCGACGGCTCCGTCACCGGCGGCACGCTGACGGATGAGAGCCATTGGCTGCGCATGATCTCCTATACGCCGCGGGACGAGCAGGGCAACCCCTACCCTGACGGCGACCCGCACAACAACGCGGCCAACTATGTGCTGCGCGAAATGACGGTGGCCGGCTGCGCCACCCAGCTCGACCGCTACGGCAACGGTACCGTCACCACCGGCGAGCACATCTACCGCGTCGCCACGCAGCGCAGCGGCAATCGCTTCACCTTTACCAACCTGCGCTCCGGCACGCTCACCATCACCCTGAACAAGACCTGGCACCTGGGCTTCAGGCAGATGTATCCCAACCTGCGCGCGGTATTCACCTTCAGCGCCAACGGCACGGACATCACCGCGGACAACTTTGCCGACTACGCGGCCGAGGGCTGCTCCCTCACCGCGGACAGCTTCCCGCTGTCCGTCAGCCAGAACGATTCCGACAACGAGAGCCACACCGCCGTAGCGAAGCTCGGGCCGCTGCAGAAGTACGACGAAAACGGCAAGATCATCAACTACCAGCTGCGGGAGATCGCCCTGTCCGTCCCCGACGGCAACGGCGGCACGAAGCTGTTCCACTTTAGCGGCGGCAAAGCCGAGCTCATCTCCGGCGACGGCACGGTCTATCCCATTTACTGCTCCGGCGGTCAGGGCAGCTATGTCGTCGGCCCGCTGCACACGAACGACACCGCAGACTGGAACTTCACCAACCAGCTGCAGGACTTCGCGCCGATGATGATCAACAAGGTCTGGCGTGACGACGGCTCGGACAGCGCCATCGCCGCCCGCCCGGATGTTGTGCTCAACCTGTACCGCACCATCCGCGAGGAGGACATCGGCAACACAGAGCTGTCCAAGCACGTCGCCGAGCGCATCTGGGAGACCGGCTCGAGCACGTGGGTCTGGCCCTGCGGCTTCGGCACCCAGCCGCTCTACGACGAGATGGGCAACCGCTATCACTACTTCGTCGTAGAGACGCTGCGCCAGCCCGCAACGCGCTACCGCGCCAGCTACTATAACGGCACAGCCGTGCCCGACAGCACAGCCGCCTCCTCCGCCCAGTCCTTCGCGCCCGACGCGACGGGGGAAAGCTATGCCCTGGCCGGCTCCTCCGGCGAGGCCTGCGGCGTGATCCTGAACACCATCTACGATGAGGTGGTCTTCTCCGGGCGCAAGCTGTGGCTGAATGTGCCGGCCTCGTTCTCCACCAGCAGCCTGCCGCCGGTCACGCTTTCGCTGCTGCGCAGGCTGCCCGGCGAGGGCGACGCCTGGCGGAGGATCGCCACGGCGGATCTCATCGCGCCCGACACCAACTTCCGCTTCTCCAGCTACGATCACGACGGCAATCCCGACACCGATGAGATTCCGCTGGAAATGTTCGATGCATACGGCACGGCCTACGAATACAAGATCGACGAGATGCTGCGCAGCGATTACCATCCCGTGATGGGCGAGGGCGGCGAGCTGTCCGACGATCTGTTCCAGTACTACGTCTTCAGCCCGGATCCGACCAACACGCTGCTGACCAACACCTTCACCGGCGGCCACGGCGTGACCTTCTCGGTTGAAAAGACCTGGGACTGGGGCGACTTCCTGGATTCGCTGATCGCCAGCGGCGCCCAGCGCCCGGCTGTCACCTTCACCCTGACGCAGTACTACGGCAACGGCACAGCCACCGGCGAGAGCTGGCAGGTCGCCCTGAACGCAGAGGCCATCGCGCAGGACAACAACCGGCAAACGCTTCCCTTCACCAACACCGCCCAGACCGCTCCCGCGTCCGGCACGGCGTCGGCCTTCCCCTTCTTCGCGCCGGACGGCAGCGTCTACCGCTATACCATCACCGAGCGCATGACCGCCGGCGGTGAGATTGTGCGCACGGGCTACGCGATCAACGGCGTCAAGCCCGATCCGCTGACCGGCGACGTGGTGATCTACGACAGCAGGACGGACGAAGGCTACCGCGCCGATCAGGACAAAACGGTCGACATTCTGGCCAAGGCCAGGAACGCGTACACCCCAAGCCGGAACGAGGTGCGCGCCGCCAAGCAGTGGCAGGATCAGGACAACCGCTACGGCCTGCGCCCGAAGCTTGACCATGCGCAAGCCGCGCTGAACTACGTCTTCTACCGCAGGGATCCCGACACCGGATACGAGACGAAGGTCAGCGTCGGCGGCACAAACGGCTGCACCATGTCGTGGATGATGGGCGACGATGCCAACACATGGGCGTGCATCCTCACCGGCGACGATACCACCCTGCCGGTGTATGCCCCCTCGGGCAAGGCCTATGTCTACCGCTGCCAGGAGACGCTTGCCGAGCCGTACGCCTCCGCCTACCAAGGCACACAGACCGGTGCGCTCGCGTGGACGAACTCGCTGAACACCGTCTCCCTCACGGCCAGCAAGGCTTGGATCACCGGGAACGGCGATGCGCTGGACGGCGAGCAGCTGGCGACGTACTTCCGCCTGCTCACGGGCGACAGCACGCTCAATCCGCAGACCGATGTTGCCATCACCTTCGAGCTGCACGCCGCCTCCGCACCGGATCCGCTGCCCGCCTGGCTGACCGATGCGCGCGTCACCCGCTCGCTGGGCGCACTGAACACGCCGCTGTTTACCAACCTGCCCATGGGCTTCTACAATGGCAGCACGTTCGTCGCGTATGGCTTCTCCCTGACAGAGAAGGACGTGCTTGTCAAGGGCGAATCGCTCGTTTCCTCCGCCTACACCCCGCTGGATCCTTCGCAGGACGGGAACTACACCGCCTTCGCCAACGAGCTTGCCGGCACCGACGTGCAGCTGGTCAAGGCTTGGGACGCTCCGGCCTCCAGCCGCGCGATCTCCTTCACCCTCGCCGCCGGGACGCAAGCCCTCACCATCACCATGCCCGCCGGCGGCAACCCGGTCTACCGCAAGCTGTATCTGCCGGCCTCGCGCCCCGACGGCACGCCCATCTCCTATCGCCTGACGGAGACGCAGCCCGACGGCTTTGCTCAGACCTTCCAGATTGTCAATGGATCGGCGCAGCCCTCGGGCGACAGCCTGTCCATCGATTTCCTGGGCACGGAGGGCGGCATCTACGGCTTCGTGAACGAGCAGGTCGTCTCGCAGACGGCCAGCAAGGTCTGGAAATACGACGGCGACTGGCAGTCCGTCACCCGACCCGCGCAGGTGCGCCTCACGCTCCAGCGCAAAACCGCCACGACGGACTGGACGAACGTCCCCTCGGACCGCAGCGGCCATCCGATCACGCCGGTTGTCCTCTCCGCCGATGACGCCGCGCAGCCCAATACCTGGACGCACGTCTTTGACAACCTGCCCGCGTATGTGCAGCGCACGGCGGACACCGCGCTTGCCGAGTCCACCGAGGCATACGCCTACCGCGTGGTGGAGGAGGCGCTCTCCGGCGAAAGCCTGGACGGCTACACCGAGGACAAGAAGGCCGACACCACCGCCAATAACCTGCTCAACCGCTTCGTGCTGGGCCTTTCCAAGCAGTGGAACGACGACGATGGGCTGGAGGACTTCCGCCCGGCTGTCACCGTGCAGCTGCAATACCGCCTGCAGGACGCCGCCCTCTATCCCGCGGGCGCGGAGCGCGACGGGGACTGGGCCGTCTTCGACAGCTACGACCTGACGCGCGAGAACAGCTGGCAGACGAGCGTGCTCGTGCCGAAGCTGGACAGGACCGGCAGCGAAATCCGCTACCGCGTGAAGGAAACCGGCGACTATCCGGGCTATCTGCCGGTGACGCCGGTCGCCGAGCTGAGCGGCATCCCCGGCGCGGGCTACGCCACGCTGACGGTGGTCAACAAGCTCGACCCCATCAGCATCGCGGGCGTAAAGAAGCTCTATCAGCCCGACTATGCCCTCTCCTCCCCCGACCCGTATCTGGACACGGTGACGCTCCAGCTCTGGCGCAGGATCGGCACGGACGGCGCCTGGACGCACCTGACGCAGCGCGACACGGCGTTCACGTTCAGCAACGCCTCCGCGCCGCAGGTGAAGAACACCCTCTTTGACAATCTGCCCGCCACCTATCAGGGGCAGGCGCTGTATTACAAGGTCGTCGAGGCGCCCGTGCCCGGCGCGGCTGTGTCGTATACCAGCAGCATTCAGAATACCGCCGCGGATGACGACGGCGTGCCCGTCTACAACGCGACGGATTACCTCACCGGCAGCGACTCCGCCGGCGCCGTGCCCCAGACCACTGTCACCAACTCGTTCGACGCCTTCTCGATCGGGCTGACCAAGCGCTGGGCGGACCAGGGCGGCACGGTCGCCGGCATCGCCGTGCGGCCTGACGACCTGAGCGTGACGCTGGAATACGCCGTCGAGGGCAGCAATGTCTGGGCGCCTGTGGCCTTCGTCTCCGCCGCGCCCGGCTGGACGAAGACCGGCGATATCTGGACGATGACCTTCGCCTCGCTGCCGCGCTACACCGGCGCAGGCAAGGCGCTGCGCTACCGCGTGGTGGAGCAGAAGCCCGACGGCTACGCGCTGACGTATTCCGCCGGCTCGACCACCGGCTCCGCCAGCCCGGTCGTGATCACCCCCTCCAAGGAGGCTGCGCTCTCCGCCGAGCTGGACAACACGCTGCGCACCATCGAGCTGGGCGTGCGCAAGAGCTGGAACGATGCGCCGTGGACAAGCTTCACCCGACCGGATACCGTCTACGTCAAGCCGCAGTGCTCGCTGGACGGTGGCGCGAATTGGAGCGATCTGCCCGCAGCCGCCGGCCAAGCCCTGCCCGTTGCGCTGAACGCAGCCAATAGCTGGGCGGCAAAGTACGGTCAGGCCGTGCCGCGATACGCCAGGGACGGCGCCGCCATCCTCTACCGCTGGCTGGAGACGGATCAAAACGGCCTGGAGGCCACCGACGCGTCCAGCCGCATCAAGCCGACCTACACGGCCAGCTACGGCAGCGCGATCAACGCCGGCCAGGCTGCCGATTCCGGCGCTGCCATCGCCATTGTCAATACGCTGGAGCAGATGAACGTCTCCGCGTCCAAAACCTGGCTGGGCGAGGGGCGCTGGGCGGAAATTGCGCGCCCGGACAGCATCACCGTCACGCTGGAGCGCAAGAACGCGGACGGCAGCTATCAGAGCGTGTCGGATGACACCGGCAAGGCCTACACGGCGCAGCTGACCGCCTCCGGCGGCTGGCGCTGCGAATTCACCGGCCTGCCCAGGTACGACCGCGAGGGCAACGCGTGCATCTACCGCATCGTGGAGACGAGCCATTCCGGCTACGATCTCACCTATACAGGCGGCAGCACCACGCCCGACGACCTCACAACGGATGGCGCTTCGCAGTCCATCGCAAACACCCTGAAGACCACGTCCGTTTCCGCCGTGAAGACCTGGCCGGGCGATGCGGCGGATGACCGCCCCGAGCGCGTGACGCTGACGCTGCTGGCGCGCAGGGCGGGCGAGCAGGCGTTTGCCCCCATCCTGCCGGGCGGCCAGCGCGTAACCGCCGAGGCGACAAGCAGCAACGGCTACGCGGTCAGCTTCACCGGCCTGCCGCAGAAGGACAAGAACGGCCTCGTGCTGGAATACGCCGTCGCGGAGCTGGCTGGCGACATCCCCGCGGGCTATGTGCGCACAAGCGACGTGATCGGCATGCCGGGCGAGGACGACACGTTCACCCTCGCCAACACGTTCGACCCCTTCTCCCTCACCGTGACCAAGGCGTGGATTGGCGCGCCGGCCACGCCGCCGCAGCTCCGCTTCGAGCTGTATCAGCGCAAGGCGGGTGAGACCAGCTGGCCGGAAGCCCCCTACCGCACGGCCACCTCGGACATGCTCGACGCAAGCCGCGCCTACACCTTCACCGGCCTGCCGCGCTACACCGGCACCGGCGACGCGCGCACGGCGTACGAGTACCGCGTGATCGAGGTCTTCATCGACAGCGCGGAAACGCCGCACTACACCCCGTCCCTCACCGTCACCGGCGGCACGAAGGACGGCGACGCGGCCATCTTCCCGGCGGGCAACGGTGTCAGCGGCACGGCTGCGTTCACCAACACGCTCAAGCCCTTCCGCCTCGCCATCCGCAAGACCTGGGCGGACGGCGCGCTGGCGGACTACACCCGCCCGGATGATCTCGCCGTCACGCTCTACCGCAGGACGGAGGGGCAGACCGACGCGGAGCCTGTGACCCTCGCCGGCTGGACGAAGAACGCCGACAGCACCTGGACGATCGAGGTCGCCGACCTGCCCGTCTACGACGCCTCCGGCATGCCCTACCGCTACTTCGTCACCGAGGAGGATCTACCGGGCTACACCGCGGACGCGCTCACCACCGATCCCATCACCGGAGAGGCATACATCGGTTGCACCGCGCAGAACGCGCCCGTGCTCGCCCTGCGCAACGCGGTGGACACCACCAGCATTTCGGCGGACAAGCTCTGGCTGAACGACAGCACGCCGCACGACTTTACACACTGGCGTCCCGCGTCCATCACGCTTACGCTGCAATACGCGCTGGGCGACGCGCCGCAGGAGGGCGACTGGCAGGACGCGGACGCGTCCATCGGCGTTACGCAGGCCGCGCAGACGCTGCCCGTCAACGCCAGCGGCACCGTCAAGCCCGACGCTGACAAGCCCGGCTTCGTCTGGACGAGCCTGCCCACGCACATCTGGCAGGACAAGGCCATGACCGCGGTCTCCTACCGCATCGTGGAGAAGGACGCCGACACGCCGAATGGCTATACGCCCGATACGGACGCAAGCGGCAATCTCACCAACACCCTGCTGACCACCGAGCTGGCTGTCTGCAAGCGCTGGGAGGATCAGCAGAACGCCTACCTCATCCGCCCGGCCAGCGTCACCGTGACGCTTCAGAGCACGACGGACGCACAGGCAGATGCCTGGGCCGACGTGCTGGACGCGCAGGGCAAGCCGCTCACCCTCGTGCTGAACGAGGAAAACAGCTGGTCCGGCCGCTTCACGGGGCTGCCGCAGATGGATTTGGCGGGCCGCACCCTCGCCTATCGCGCGACGGAGCACAACGTGCCGACCGGCTATGTGCTCCAGCCGATTGGTCTGTCGACCGACGGGCAGAACAGCCCGCTTTGCACGCTGACCAACACGCTGGATACGCTGTCGCTGAGCGGACGAAAGATTTGGAACGACTGGGATAACGTCTACCAGATCCGTCCCGACGCAATCACGCTGACCATCCTGGCCAACGGCATCCGTCTGGAGCCGCAGCCGTCCATCGTCTTTGCGGATGACTGGAGCTACACCGCCACCGGCCTGCCCAGATACCTGTCGCTGACCGACGGCACGCTCGTCCAGCTGACGTATACCGTCCGCGAGGATCCGGTGCCCGGCTACAACGTGGAGCATCCGCTCGTCGGGACGACGCAGGACGGCGCCGCGCTGGCCGCTGAGGATCTGGTCAACACGCTGATCTGCAAGCTGGAGATCGACAACGTCACCGACAATGCGGCGCATCCCGGCACGACAAATGCCGGCGGCTTCGTCGCCGTGCAGGCGCACAGCGTCACCCGCCGCGACATCGATCCCTATCTGGACAACGCCACGCAGGTCACCTGGAAGCCGGACTCCCACTGGCAGCACACCAGCGGCCTGACGGTGACGTACGCAGAGCACGGCGCCTCCTCGTTTGAGACAATCACCGTCAGCGATGTGAGCGACCTCTCCGCCCTGCGCAGCCGCTTCCCCGATGCCCGTCTGGAAACGCTGTCGGGCGGCGCGCGCAGGCTGATCCTGGCCGACGACCCGAGAGGCATGCCGTCGCTCACCCATGTAGAGGTCAGCTTCGTGCCGACCATCGCGGTCGAAAACACGACGCTGAACGACAGGAACGGCACCGTCAAGGTCACCGACGGCACGTCCAGCAAGGTCCGGGACGGACGCTACCACCGCATGACGGTCAGCGGCGCCGCAAATTCCAATTACATGGTGGACATGAAGCACCTGCAGCTTGGCCCGGTGGACAGCGTCTCCAGCCAGTACCGGCTGAACCTGAGCGCTGTGATGCTCCGCCCGAACAAGCAGGGCCGATTCACCGCCTATGCGACGCTGGAGATCGCCGGTGCGGCGGAGGATTTGACCATCACCGGCACCGTCAAGGTGCGCAAACGCGACGCCTATGGCAACCCGACTCGGGTGGACATCACCGTGGACAACCTCCCCGCCTGCCTGGATATCGGCATCCCGTTTACCAAGGCCGATATTCCCTCGAGCATCGCCCAGACCGGTGATTCGCTGGTTCTGGCGCTTGGGCTGGCTGGCGCAAGCGGCGCCGGCCTGATCCTGCTGAGCCTGATGAGCAAGCGCAGGCGGAAGAAGCGCTGATCCCGGCTTTCCCCAAAACATGCTTGGAGCCTGGCAGGCCGAAAACCTGACAGGCTCCTTCTCTTTCCCCGCTGTGTGCTGGCGTCGCGCACTGCGCTGTGGTATAATGATCCTCATCAGGGGCATGCCGCCCCGCAAAGGATGGACTGCAAGCGATGAAAACAATCCATGTGGCCGCCGCCGTGATCGGCGATTCCCTCGATACCCGAAGCCGTGTGTTCGCCACAGCCAGGGGCTACGGCGAATACAAAGGGCGCTGGGAGTTCCCCGGCGGCAAGCTCGAGCCGGGCGAAAGCCCGCAGCAGGCGCTCGTGCGGGAAATTCGCGAGGAGCTGGATGTCTGCATTGAGGTCGGCAAGCCCCTCGCCACGATCGAATACGACTATCCAGCCTTTCACCTGTCCATGGCCTGCTTCTGGTGCGCCGTCACGCACGGCACGCCCCGCCTGGTGGAGGCCGAGGCTGGCCGCTGGCTGACCCGGGCACAGCTGCGCGACGTGGATTGGCTGCCCGCCGACCGGCTTGTGCTGGATGCCGTCAGCGCACAGATGGAGGACGCTAAAGCCTGAAAAACAGGGCTGCCCGGCTCGATACCGGGCAGCCCTGCTACATATTCGTTTACTTGCGGCGCATGTAGGCCGGGATGCCGTCCATGAAGGAGCGCGGTGCACGCTGCTCCTCCGCCGGGCGCTCCTGCTCTGCGGCAGGCGCGACGGGCATATCCGGCATGGCTGCGAACGGGGAGACGCGACCGCCGGCGTTCTCGTTGACGAATGCGGGCACCTCAGGCTCCGCACCGGCCTGCGCAGGCGCGTAGGCCCCGCCAACGGGCGTGTACGCCGCGTCAAAGCGGGTGTAGCTGCGCTGCTGGGCAGCCGGCTGCTGATAGGCGGCGTAATTCTGGGGCACATAGGCCGCCTGGGACGGCAGGGAGGCCGGGCGCTCCGTGCTGCTGGCGCGCGGCGGGAACGGCACCTTCTCAAAGCCGGTGGCGATGACGGTGATGTGCACCTCGTCCTCCAGCGCGTCGTCGATGCTCGCGCCGAAGATGATGTTCGCCTCGCTGTCGGCGGCGGCGGTGATCATCTCCACCGCGTCGTTGATGTCCACGATGGAGCAATCGGAATTGCAGGTTACATTGATGAGCACAGCGCGCGCGCCGTCGATGCTCGTCTCCAGCATCGGAGAGGAGATGGCGTTCTGTGCGGCGTCGGCCATGGCCTTCTCGCCCTTGCCGATGCCGATGCCCAGGTGAGCCATGCCGCCGGACTCCATCACGGCCTTCACGTCCGCGAAGTCCAGGTTGATGATGCCGGTCTGGGAGATCAGGTCGGAAATGCCCTGAATGCCCTGGCGCAGTACATCGTCCGCGAAGTTGAACGCGCCCTTGAAGGAGGTGCCCTTCGGGCAGACCTGAAGCAGGCGCTCGTTCGGGATCACCACCAGCGTGTCCACGCGCTGCTTCAGCTCGTCAATGCCGGCCTCAGCCTTGCGCATGCGGGTCTTGCCCTCGAAGGCGAACGGCTTGGTCACCACGGCGATGGTCAGGATTCCCATGTCACGCGCGATCTCCGCGACGACGGGTGCAGCGCCCGTGCCTGTGCCGCCGCCCATACCGGCGGTGACAAACACCAGATCCGCGCCCTTAAGCGCGCCGGCGATCTCCTCGCGGCTCTCCTCGGCGGCCTTCTTGCCGATTTCCGGCGTCGCGCCGGCGCCCAGCCCCTTGGTCAGCTTTTCGCCGATCTGGATCATGGTCGCGGCTCTGCTGGTGCGCAGCGCCTGCACGTCGGTATTGACCGCAATGAAGTCAACGCCGGTCACGCCGCAGTCCACCATGCGGTTGAGCGCGTTGCCGCCGCCGCCGCCGCAGCCCACGACCTTGATGGAAGCAGCCGGACGCTCGTCCATTTCAATTTCAAACACAGGAAAATCCCCCTTTTGTTTCGCTAGAATCAAACCCCAAAGCA
The DNA here is from genome assembly GCA_051886775.1 of Candidatus Ventricola sp. GTDB lineage: Bacteria > Bacillota > Clostridia > Christensenellales > Aristaeellaceae > Ventricola. The sequence continues at coordinate 15,027 of JBJEYK010000307.1, forward strand.
CCGCGCGCCTTATCTGCGGAACACGCGCTTGATGCGATCAAACAGACTTTCGTCCTGTTCTTCCATTTCGATGGTGTTGTACACCAGCTCGAGCAGGCCGCTGCCGCTGGCGTAAATCTGCGCGGGCTTGAGCTTGACGGTCTTGGTCGCCGCCTCGCGCACGTTGCGCGAGAGCTTGCCGGCCGCGTAGATCCTGGCGCCGTTCATGGGCATCAGGCCGCCGCCGGTGAAGTAAATGTTCGACCAGTTGCCCAGGCGGATGCCGCTCTTCTTGATGGCCTCGTCGATCATCTCGAGCATCTCGTCCACGCGGGCGTCCACGATCATGCTGACCTGCTCGCCGGAGAAGGTCTCCGCCTGGCCGCCCTCGCCCTGCACCTCGATCTGCGTGTTTTTCGGCGCGTTGAACGTGTAGCTGCGCTTGATCTTCTCGCACATGTCAAACGGCTTTTCCAGGCCGTAGGTCAGATCCAGCGTGATGTGCGCGCCGCCGACCGGCAGCACCTTCTGCCAGATCAGCGCGTCGCCCTCCACCGCCATGACCTCCGTGGACAGGTAGCCCACATCCACCAGGATGGCGGTGTGGTCGCGCTCCTCGAAGGGGATCATCTGCATGGCCTCGCCCACGGAGGTGGAGAAGAAGCCGCGCACCTCGATGTTCAGCTCGCGCAGGCGCTCGGTGACATCGTTGACGAAGAACTGATCCGCCAGCACAAAGCCGATCATGCCCTCGAGCGTGGAGCCCTT
>JBJEYK010000308.1:0-3203 GCA_051886775.1 Candidatus Ventricola sp.
TCGGGCAGGCGCGGATGCCCAGCACCTGCTCCAGCTCCTCCATCAGGGAGAACGGATCCTTCGCCGCGCGGTCCATCTTGTTGACAAAGGTGAAGATCGGGATGTTGCGCAGGCGGCAGACCTTGAACAGCTTGATCGTTTGCGCTTCGACGCCCTTCGCGGCGTCGATGAGCATCACGGCGCTGTCCGCCGCGACGAGCACGCGGTAGGTGTCCTCGGAGAAGTCCTGGTGGCCGGGGGTGTCCAGGATGTTGATGTGGTAGCCGTCAAACTCGAACTGCATCGCCGAGGAGGTGACGGAGATGCCGCGCTGCTTTTCAATCTCCATCCAGTCGCTGGTGGCGTGCTTGTCGCTCTTGCGGGCCTTGACGGAGCCTGCCGTGCGGATCGCGCCCGAGTAGAGCAGCAGCTTTTCAGTCATCGTGGTCTTGCCGGCGTCCGGGTGGGAGATGATGGCGAACGTCCGGCGGCGCGCGGTCTCACGCTCGAGCGTGGTCTGTTCAGGCATGGGATATCCTCCTTGCGGGAATCTCGGTTGGGAAAAGCGCGCAAAGGCTAGCCGGAGCGCAGCCTCTCCGGCGAGAAAACATAGCGCAAATCACGTTTTTTGACAATTATATAGTATAGCACAATGCGCATGGCTTGAAAAGAAAAAAGGTACTCAAAAAACGCCCTGCCGAAAAGGGCAAAGCGTCGAAAAGCGGAAAAGACGGTCGCCTGATCGCGCGGGCGTGCAGATCATTTGCGGCAGACTGTGACGGCCTGTCCGTCGATCAGGCAGCCCTCACCGTCGCTCAGGCGCAGGACGGTGACCTGATGCGCGCGCTCGTAGTCTAGGCAGGTTTCCTCAAAGCGATCAAACCGCTTCAGGAATCTGCTGTAATGCGGCAGCACCTGAACGTCCGTGAGCGCGAGCGCGTGCAGGTCGGTCAGGCCGGGCGTATTCATGTCGGGTGTGTAGCGGTTGACCAGCTCGAGCGTGGGGCCAAAGACAAAGGCGGCGGCGCTCCAGCCGATCAGCAGCTTCCGATCGGCTATGTCGCGCAGGACAGATTCGGCCCGGCGCTGTCGGACGGCATGCAGCAGATAAAAGGGGTTGCCGCCGATGAACTCCACGGTGTCGTATCGCAGCAGCTCCGAGGCCGGCTGGCGATCCAGATCGAACAGGTCGACCGACAGGTGCAGCGACTGAAGCTCCGCGACACACCTGGGCACATGGCGGTTTTGTTCCTTGTAAATCGGGTCGGCGGTGACGACCAGCGCGGCTGTCCTTCCCGCGCTTGCGCGGATGCCGGAAAGCAGCGCTTCGCTGGTCAGCCCGTCGGAGCACAATACGAGCATGATGGGCCTCCTCGGGGATCAAGGCTGCAAAAGCAGCTGGCGGCAAAGCGCGATCGTCTCCTGAGAGCCGGCGCTGTTTTCGATGCGCAGCTCCCCGGAGCCGTTTTCCAGCAGACCCGCGGCCTCCAGCCGCCTGCGTGTCTGGCGGGCTGTGCCGGGGCCGCCCTCCAGCAGCGCGGTGCCCTCGCCCAGCAGGCGCCCAATAACCGGCGCGGCGAAGGGGTAGTGCGTGCAGCCCAGCACCACAGCGTCCAGCCTGCCGCGATAGGGGGTGAGCAGCGGCGCAAGCAGGCGTTCGCTCTCCTGGCTGACGGCCAGGCCGCGCTCCACCAGCTCTACCAGGCCCGGCGCGGGCAGCTTGTGCACGGTGCAGGCGTCCGTGAAGCGGTGCAGCAGCAGGTCGAACTTCTCCTCCCGCAGGGTGAGCGGCGTGGCCATCACGCCGATCTGGCCGCCGGGGAAGTGATCCGCCGCGACCTTGAGCGCAGGCTCGATGCCGATGATGATGCGATCCGGATATATCGCGCGCAGGTCGGCAATCGCCGCGGCGGTCGCGGTGTTGCAGGCGACGACCAGCGCCTTGCAGCCGCGCTCCATCAGGCGCTGCGCGGCGTCGAGCGTCAGCGCGCGCACCTCGGCGGTGGGCTTGGTGCCGTAGGGCGCGTTGTGGGAATCGCCGTAGTACAGATACCGTTCGCCCGGCATCAGCTTCAAAAGCTCGCGCAGCACGCTGACGCCGCCGACGCCGGAATCGAACACGGCGATGAAGTCGGTAGAAGAAGGGGTCATAGATTCAGCTCCATCACTCAATGGTCTCCGCTGGGATGAACACGCGTGCGGGCACGCCGTTCAGCTCCGCCTGCACATAGAGCCAGCCGTTCAGCTGTGCGAGCACGATCACCTGCGTGCCGCGCGGGAGCACAGCGTCCCAGGCGGCATAGGGGTCGTCCGCCAGCGGATCGTCGGTGACGGGCGCGTCCTGCTCGACCATGGCGGCAAAGCCGTCGTCAAAGCCCAGCTCCGCAGCGCCCTCCAGGTCGCTCAGCGATCCGGCCTCGACCCATCCGACCGGGCCGAAATCCTCCGCCGTGCCCTGCGCGGCCATGGCCCAGCAGTCATATTGGCCGAAGACGACGTACGGCGCGCCGGTGCAGAGCGTCTGCCCGCCGTGGCGATAGAAGCCCTGCGTCGGGCCGCAGTAGAGCGCAAGCACCTGCGCGTCCGCCTCGGCGGGCATCGGAACGGGCGCGAGCGCGGCAACGGCGTCCTCCGCAGCGGCGGGCGCCAGAGCGACGCACAGCAGCGCGCAGGCCAGCAGCGTTTTGATGGCTTTCATGGGTACACCTCCTGATGCGGTTCAAAATGCCTTCCTCCCAGTATGCCGCAGGCGGGGAAAAGCCTGACAGCATTTCCTCTGCTGTGTTCTGATTGAATGATAACAGATCATGCCTGCTTTGTCAAAGGCCGGGCGTCGTGCATCCAGTCCATCCTGAAATAGAGCACAGTGAAGGTGATGGCGCTGAGCGCCCAGGTGACGGGATAGCCTGAGGACACCGCGCGCAGCACCGGGAACACGCGCACAATCAGCGTGACATACGGCACGCGCAGCACGCACCAGCATACCGCCATCACCAGCAGCGGCACGGCGGACTTGCCTGCGCCGCGGAAGATCGCGGCCATCGCATGGGTGTAGGCCAGCAGGAAGGAGAACAGCGCAACCGTGCGCTGGTGCATCACGCCGTAGGCGATCACCTCGGGGTTGCGGTCGAACAGGGCGATCAGGTGCGGCGAGAAGATGAAGATCAGCACGCCGATGCACTCTACCAGCGCGACCGTGCAGCAAAGCCCCACGCGCACGCCCT
>JBJEYK010000309.1:0-15720 GCA_051886775.1 Candidatus Ventricola sp.
TGTTGGGTGCACCACAAACCGTTGACGTGCTTCGCGCCGTTGGCGGTTTTTCTTTTTGCTTTGAAGCCGGGGGTCGTCCCTCCGGCTTAACCACATTCTATACTTCCTGACCCACCCGGGCAATTCTTCATACTTCGCTGCGCTGCCCGTCTCCGCAATCAGCAGCCGATGGAGCAGCACCTTTTCCTTGGAGAACTGAATCATTTGGCCAGTTCCTCAAACGCAGCATGATACTAGCTCAGCACCCGCTTTGCGATGACGTCAATCTTCTCATCGTCCGTCAACTCAAAATACGGCGTGCTCTCCATATCAATCAGCAGATACTTTGGTTTATTGTCTTTGAAGATGACTGCCTGACCGTTCGCATCGGCAATGATATTGATATACCATCATTTCATTTCCCGATATCGCTATCCCCCATCCCCGTTGCCCCGCGCATATCCCCTTGAACCAGAAAGAAAACTGTGCTATTCTAAATCCATGAATTCCCTCGAGGTGCCGATGATGCATACCCGACATATCCTGTCTGCCGCAGCCTTCCTCGCGGTGCTGCTCCTGCTGCTCGCCGGCCTTAACCGTGTTTTCGAATACAAGGGAAGCCGTGAAAAGCTCACCCCGTTCTTCGAGCGCGCGGATCAGCTCGACGTGCTGTTCTTCGGAGACAGCCACATGTACAGTGCCCTCTATCCCATGGAGCTGTGGGCGGATTACGGCATTGCTTCCTATAATCTATCCAACTACAACCTCACGGTTCCCATTTCCTACTGGGTGATGCGCAATGCGCTTCGCGTATGTCAGCCCGAGGTCGTTGTCCTGGACGTCAATCAGGTCTGGGAGCAGGCGAAGCTCTGCGCTTCCAGCAGCGACGTGCATACCGCGCTGGACGGCTTTCCGATGTCCCGCGCGAAGCTCGAGGCCATCCTCGACCTCACGGATGATCCCCTGTTCACAGACGACAAGGGGCAGCGCTACAAGGATCTGCGCCCGGAGTTCATCTTTCCACTCATCAAGTACCACGTGCGCTGGAACGATCTCACCGCGCAGGATCTGAAGCCCCATTACGATCAGGAGCTTGGCGGCGAACGCAACATCGCCGTAGCTTTGCCGGAAGCCTACGAAATCACCGGCGCGGCTGCCGACGAGCAGGGCTTTGGCTTTCTCTATCTGCGCCGCTTCATTGAGGATTGCCAAAGCCGGGGAATCCGCGTGCTGCTCACCAACCTCCCCTATCCCTGCCCGAACAACAACGAGGAACAGCTCTACACCAACGCCGTCGTATACACGGCGGAAGAATACGGCGTTGAGTACCTCGATTTCGTGTACATGGATCAGATCGTCGATTACAGCACCGACTGCTACGATCCCGCTTCGCACCTCAATCCCTCCGGCGCATGGAAGGTTACGGATTTTATCGGTCAGCATCTGCAGGAAGCCTACGGCCTGCCGGATCATCGCGGCGAAGCCGCCTATGCGTCCTGGGACAGCGACTATGCGGCGTATTGCGAGCGCAAGCTCGAAAGCCTTCGCCAGGAGCCCGATCCCTATGCTTTCCTGATGCTGCTTTCCGATCCATCCTTCAGCACCATACTGCTTCTTCCCGAGAGCTCCGATGCCTATGCGGACAGCTCAGCCATGCAGCTCCTGCAAAATGCCGGGCGCAGGCATCTGCTGTATTCGGATAGGGACGAGGCCGTATGGTCGGATGCGCTCATACCGCTCGAACAGATCGCGCAGCCGACCGGCGAAAGCTATCTGGCCGTCATCGACAGGGGCGGTGAGACGATCGGGGAGTGTGTCGGCAGCGGCACGATCGTCACCGCGTTCGGCAGCGTCACGCTGGAGGGACATGCCGCCACAATCAAAACGCCCGGCGGCAGCGTTCAGCTTGCTGCGGAGCCGGGCGTGGATATCTATGCGGCTGTGCTGGACCGGCAGAGCGGCGAGGTGCTCTGCGAACGCGCCGTCAGGCTTTAACGCCGCGGCGCCTTTTTGCGCTGCCCGGAGCTTAGCCTATCCCAGGCGTCGATACAGCTGGAGGATCACCTTTTCATCCCCGTACATGGCGTTGGTAAAGGAATACTCACAGCGAAGCGTAACGCCGTCGATCCTGCGGTGGAAATGCAGCGTATACATGCCCTTTTCCCGAACCTCGCGAAGCAGCACATCGGGATGAAGCGCCCTGAGCAGGCCCGCCTGTTCGTCTTCATTGACATAGAGCTGCACATACCCCTGAGTATCCTCCCAATAGTTGCCACCTTCAAACAGACGATTGATTCTGCGGTGCCGGGAGATGTCGGTTTGGATGCTGACGATTTCCCTGGAAAGGGTTGCCGGATGAATAATCCATATCGCATTATACGCATCCGTCAGGCCGCTTGCCAGGCATTTCTCAATGGCAGGCACGTCGTCCTGCGCAGCGGCATGCCCGTTTTCAGAAGGGCTGACCTCACATAGAAGCATCAGCGCGTTCACAATGTGTCCGCCAGGATCCCTGTCCCCGGCGAGGTATTCCACACGATACGCCTTTGCGTCGACGCCGGTAAAGGAATAGGTGAGCTTCGATGCCGTTTTCAGCCGGCCTGCCAGGGTATTGGGATTGATAAACTCGGAAAAACGCAGTTGGCTCTTGTCTTCCACCAATGCCAGCAGGCTGTTGATGAACGGGATATATTCGATCGGATCACTCCAGCCGTATTCTCCGCTCGCCAGCTTCGCAAGCCTTGTGATCGCGGCCTTGTCCAGATCCAGATGGTATGCCCTGGTGCAGCCGTTGACCAATGCGTGAATCAGTGCGCCTGCGCCCAGATTCAGCGCTTCATTTCGGATTTCCTTCTCTGCGCCGTCCAATTGACACGGCATTTCCTCTGCATAGATGCAATACTGATTTCGTCCGTTCGCCTTCGCCGTATACAGCGCCTGATCGGCCTGCCGGAACAGGTCCTTCCATTCGCGGGCGCCCGACAGCGTTGTGGCTATGCCAATGCTGCACGTGATCGGATAATCCTCCAGCGTGAAATGGGTCTTATCGTAGAGGGCATGCGCAATCGCCGCCGGGTCGGACGTAATCGGGAGCATCAGCACCAGCTCGTCGCCGCCATAACGGATGGCAAGCGACTGCTCGTCCAGGATTTCCCGGATGCGTTCGGATGCTTCCTTTAATGCCTTGTCTCCGAATTCATGCCCCCGGACATCGTTCACCTGCTTGAAGTAATCGATATCGATCATCGCCAGCAGGAATTCCTGCTCAGGATGGCGACGAAGCGCTTTTGTCATGAGATCCGCAGCCGCCGCATGGTTATAGAACCCCGTCAGCCCATCGCAATCCGCAAACGCCTTCAGGCGCTGAATCTTTCTTGTCAGCCGGATCTCATGGGCAATACAGGCCCTTAAAAACCTTTCATCATCGCTGGGCGAAACGGCTGACAGATGAATATAATCCTGAATTCCGATCTCGTCCGCCCTGCCTTCTCTTGCGGGATCATGCTCCTGTGCGACAATGAGCGCCAAAGCCCCGGCGAATCCCTGCTCGTCCTGATAGGCCTGCAGGATTTCCAGCGTATCATACGGCTCTGTTTCGTCTGAAGCAATGATCAGGGCAAGGCGATCCTCTTCTCTTCTGATCATGGATGCCAATGCGGCCGCATCGTGTGCGTGAAACAGCTGAAAATCATCGCCAATGAACGCACTGACGATGGAAAACAGGTATTTCCCAGGCTCAAAGATGATGATGACATCTCGTTCAGGCTTTTTCAGCTTCATCACGTTTCCTTTCCTCAAGCGCAGCGTCCGGCCCGGAAAGGCCCGACGCCTTTCCGGGATTTGCGGCGGTCTGCCCGACCCTGGCGCGATCGCGCGCGGCGGTATGCTGAACCTCCGCTGCGCGCGCGTCGACGCCCACGACGGTGAGCGTGCCGCCCTCCACCCGGAAGCGCACGTTGAACCCGGCGTAGCAAAGGCCGTACACGCGTCCGGGATCCTGCTGATACGACGGGCGCGGGTCGCCGGCGAGCACGCCGCGCAGGGCCTCGCGCCTGTCCCCGGGAATGTGCTGCTCCAGCTCGGGCGGGAAATCCACCGCAAGGGCATAGCCCGCCCGCTCGGCCCCGAAGCCGCCGCGCGCGTCGGGATAGCTGTCGGCATAGGGCAGATAGGGCTTGATATCGAAAATGGGCGTGCCGTCGATCAGGTCGGCCCCGCCCACGACGAGCGCAGGGCCGTCCGGCGCGTCCCACTCCACGCGCTCGAGCGTCACGCAGGAAAGGCCGATGGGGTTGGGCCGGAACGGCGAGCGCGTGGCGAACACGCCCATGCGCGTGTTGCCGCCCAGGCGCGGCGGGCGCACCGTGGGCGACCAGCCGTCCCGCTCGGACAGGGAGAACGCCCAGATCAGCCACAGGTGGGAATAGCCCTCGATCCCGCGCAGCGCCTCGGGCACGCGGTATTCCGGCTCGAAGACGACGCGCGCGCGCGTCTGCGGCACCAGGCCGCTCTGACGCGGGACGCCGAACTTCTCCGGGAAATCGCTGCGCAGCCTGGCGATGGTCTTCATCGGATCAGAACCCCCGGCACCTCCACGCAGGAGTCGTGCATCGTCTGGATCATGTGGCGCTGGGCAGCCTGGCGCGCGCGGTCGCTGTCGTGCTCCTGAATGGCGCGGAACATCTCCAGATGGCATTGGCTGGCGCGCTGATAGCTGCCCTCGACGCGGCGGGTGTGCTGATAGCCCGCCTGGATGGACTCGTGAATCGTGGGCAGCAGGCGGCGCAGCACGTCGTTGCCGGTGCACTGGGCGATCACGGAATGGAACTCGAAGTCAAACGGCGTGTAATCCTCGCCGTGCAGGTAGGCGTTGTCCATCCTGTCCAGCAGCTGCTTCATCTGGCGCAGGTGCTCGTCCTGCCGCCGCTGCGCCGCCAGCGCCGCCACGCCAGGCTCGATGAGCAGGCGCGTCTCCAGCAGCTTGGCGCTGAGCGCCTCCTGATCGGCAAAGCGCAGGCCCAGCGGATCCTGCTTCAGCCCGGGCGTGGCGCACAGGAACGTGCCCTGCCCCTGCCGGATATCGACGATATGCTCTGTCTGCAAGATCTTGACCGCCTCGCGCACGGTGGAGCGGCTCACGCCGAAGCGCGCCATCAGCTCCGCCTCGGCGGGCAGCTTGCCGCCCTGCTGGATCTTCTCCTGAATGATCATTTCCCTGAGCCTGTCGGCAATCTGCTCGGGCAGCTTGCGCGGCTTCATGACATTGTCCATTGCTTTGCTCCTACTTTCAATCCGGCGCGCCGGCGGCCATGCCGGCGTGCCCGCGTCGTGGCATACCTCCCCTGATTATATCATTCTTTTGCACAATTCTCAACCGCAGTCCCATGCAATCTGTGCAATCCCACTCGATAAAAAATCAACGACTGCAAGAATACTTGACATTCCCCATGCACACTTTTATAATGATGCTGTCTTTTACGCTGTTTCCCGATGGCGAATTCAACCGTTTGATCAGTCAGGAGGAGTATCATGGAGCTTCAGGCACTCAAGGCACAGTGCACTGCGATCCGCCGGGACATCATTTCCATGCTGGCTATGGCCGGTTCCGGTCATCCGGGCGGCTCGCTGTCCGCCGTTGAAATCCTTGCGGCGCTTTACGGCTATAAGCTGCACGTCGATCCCAAGCGTCCCGATATGCCCGAGCGCGACCGCTTCGTGCTGAGCAAGGGCCATGCCGCGCCCGCGCTCTACGCGACGCTGGCCAACAATGGCTTCTTCAGCAAGGAGGAGTATCAGCATCTGCGCAAGCTGGGCGGCATGCTCCAGGGGCATCCGGACCGCAATAAGTGCCCGGGCGTCGACGCTTCCACCGGTTCGCTGGGCCATGGCGTGTCCGTCGCGGTGGGCATGGCGCTGGGCATCCGCCTGCAGAAGGGCAGTCAGCACGTCTACACCCTGCTGGGCGACGGCGAGTGCCAGGAGGGCATGGTTTGGGAGGCGCTGATGGCCGCCGCACACTACAAGCTCGACAACCTCACTGTCCTCTTCGACTGGAACGGCCTTCAGATCGACGGCCCGAACGACCAGGTCATGAGCCTGGGCGACTTTGCGGGCAAGCTGGCCGCCTTCGGCCTGGACGTGATTGAGGTGGCCGACGGCAACGACCTGGAGCAGGTCATTTGCGCGCTGGATGCGCCCGCCTGCCCCGGCAAGCCGCGCGGCATCCTCTGCCACACGGTCAAGGGCAAGGGCGTCTCCTTCATGGAGAACGCCGTCGGCTGGCACGGCAAGGCCCCCAAGATGGAGGAGGCCCAAAAAGCGCTTGAGGAACTGGAGGGCTGAGCGATGAGTGAAAAGAAGGCTACCCGCGTGGGCTACGGCGAGGAGCTTGCCGCCCTCGGCTTTGAAAACGAGAAAATCGTCGCGCTGGACGCCGACCTGTCCTGCTCCACGATGACCCAGTATTTCGCCAAGGCGCATCCGGGCCGCTTCTTCAATGCCGGCATCGCCGAGGCCAACATGATCACCATGGCCGCCGGCCTGGCGAGCATGGGCTACATCCCGTTCTGCTCCACCTTCGCCGTGTTCGCAAGCCGCTGCTTCGAGCAGATCCGCAACGGCGTGTGCTATCCGAACCTGAATGTCAAAATCGCCTTCTCCCACGCCGGCATCACCGTCGGTGAGGACGGCGCCACCCACCAGGCCATCGAGGACATCGCGCTCATGCGCGTGCTGCCGGGGATGACCATCCTCTGCCCGTGCGACGCCGAGGAGGCCCGCCGTGCCGTGCGCGCCGCCGCCTCCATCGACGGCCCGGTCTACCTGCGCCTGGCGCGCCTGGCCACGCCGGTCTTCTCCGAGGGCATGCCCTTCGAGGTGGGCAAGGCCAACGTCCTGCGCAAGGGCGGGCGTGCCGCGCTGATCACCTGCGGCCTGATGGTGGAAAGCTGCATGCGCGCCGCCGAGCTGCTCGCCGCGCGCGGCATCGAGGTCACCGTGGTCAATATGCACACCATCAAGCCGCTGGACGAGGCCATCGTCCGCGAGCTGGCCGGCCAGATGAAGCTCTTCACCGTCGAGGAGCATTCCATCGTCGGCGGCCTGGGCGACGCGGTCGCCGCGGTCGTCGCCGAGCATGGCGGCCGCCTGAAGAAGCTGGGCATCCCCGACTGCTTCGGCCAGAGCGCTTCCCCCGCCGAGCTGCTGGACTACTACGGCCTCAGCCCGGAGAAGATCGCCGCCGCCGTCGAGGCGGGGCTGTAAGCCAACATCAACGAGCAAAGACCTGAGGATGCCCGGATGTCCGGGGCCGTTCAGGTCTTTGTTTGCATCGAGCAGGATTTCCCTCCTTCCTGCCCGCGACGCCCGCCGGGGGGCTTGACATTCGCCGGGAGCCGGGCTAAACTCTATCTGCACATGAGAGTTTTGCCTGCAGCATCCGGGGGGAGGGAACGCAGATGAGGGCCAATCTGATCTCCATCGGCAAGATGGCGGAGCTGGGCGGCGTCACCGTGCCGACCCTGCGGCTCTACGACCAGCTGGGCCTGCTCAAGCCCAGCTATGTCGACCCGCAGAGCGGCTACCGCTATTACAGCATCCACCAGAACGCGCGCCTGGACATGATCGCCTACATGAAGGAGCTGGGCATGAGCCTGGCGGAAATCGCCGACGTGCTCCGGCGGGAGGATATCACGCTCATCGAGCATATCCTCTCCCAGAAGAACGAGCAGCTTCACCAGCAGATGCGCGAGCTGCAGGCGCGCCACGAGGCCGTCGAACGCGCCATCGCCAGCATCGAGCGCTATCGCAAGTCGCCCACGACCGGCACGATCTCGCTGGAATACATCGACCAGCGCTATATCTACTGCCTGCCCTGCACCGAAAATTTCTACGAGCTGGGGCTGGAAAGCTATGAAAACGCCCTGGCGGACATGCGCCGGCAGCTGATGGAGCGCGGCTTCGGCCATGTGCACTCCTACAACGTGGGCACCACCATCCCCCAGGCGGATTTCGAGGCCGGACGCTTTGTGCCGGGGCAGCTGTTTATCCTGCTCAGCGCGCACGACCGGCACATCCCCGGCGTTACCACGGTGGACAGCGGCATGCACGCCTGCATCTATCTGGACTGCTTCGACGACGAGATCGCCTGCGCCCGGCGGCTGCTGGCCTACTGCACGGAGCAGGGCTACGCCATCTCCGGGGACTACTTCTGCGAGGTGCTCACCGAGTTCAACGTCTTCGACAGCACGACGCGCAGCATGTTCCTGCGATTGCAGGTGCCCGTGAGCTTTCGATAAAAAAATATCAGAAACCTCTTGACTCTCATGCCGGATGAGGGTCTATCATATCGTTAACAACTTAACGAGGAGGTTTTCTTCATGGAAAAGATCAAGGTTGTGCAGTATGGCTGCGGCAAGATGAGCAAGTACATCCTCCGCTACCTGTACGAGAACGGCGCGCAGATCGTGGGCGCCATCGACGTCAATCCCGCGGTGGTGGGCCAGGACGTGGGCGACTTTGCCGGCCTGGGCGTCAAGACGGGCATCCTCATCTCCAACGACGCGGACAAGGTGCTCGACGAGTGCGACGCCGACGTGGCGATCGTCACCCTGTTCAGCTTCATCAGCGACATCTATGACCATGTGGAGAAGTGCGTCTCCCGCGGCATCAACGTGATCACCACCTGCGAGGAGGCCATCTATCCCTGGACGACCGCCGCGGCGCAGATCAACAAGCTCGACGCCCTGGCCAAGGAGACGGGCTGCACCATCACCGGCTCCGGCATGCAGGACATCTTCTGGATCAACATGGTGGCGATGGTCGCCGGCGGCTGCCACAAGATCAGCAAAATCAAGGGCGCATACAGCTACAACGTGGACGAGTACGGCCTGGCGCTGGCCAAGGCGCACGGCTGCGACCTGACGAGCGCGGAGTTTGAGCAGCAGATCGCGCATCCCGCCGCGTTTGAGCCGTCCTATGCCTGGAACGCCGCCGAGGCCATCTGCAACAAGCTCGGCCTGACCATCAAGTCCATCGAGCAGAAGCACGTCCCGTGCATCATCGACAAGGACATCGAGTCCTCCACCCTGGGCAAGACCATCAAGGCCGGCAACTGCATCGGCATGTCCGCCGTGGTGACGATCGAGACCATGCAGGGCATCACCGTCGAGGAGGAGACCATCGGCAAGGTCTACGGCCCGGACGACGGCGACATGTGCGACTGGTGGATCACCGGCGAGCCGAACACCGAGTTCCACGTCGTCAAGCCCGCCACCGTGGAGCACACCTGCGCCACGATCGTCAACCGCATCCCGAGCCTGATCGCTGCGCCCGCGGGCTATGTGACCGCCGACCAGCTCGACGAGATCCAGTACCTCACCTATCCGATGGAGTGGTACTGCTAAACCTTCTTCCTTCGCGCACATCTCAGGCGCCAGACCCTGCGGGGCCTGGCGTTTTTTCGCGCAAAGCTTCACGAGGGGGGCTTGACAAGTAAACGATCGTTTACTATACTGTCCGTAAACGATCGTTTACTTTTGCCCGAGGGGGGATCGATCCATGGAGGATACACGGCACACCGGGGAGCGCGCGAATGCGCACACCAGCGAGCGCATCCTCGACGAGGCTTTGCGCCTCTTTGCCCGGGACGGCTACGAGGCGGTGCCGGTCAGCGCCATCGCCGGAGCGCTGGGCATCACCAAGGGCGCGCTGTACCGGCACTATCCCGGCAAGCGCGCCATCTTCGATGCGATCATCGAGCGCATGGTGCGCCTGGATCACGAGGCGGCCGGGGCATGCGGCGTGCCGCAGGAGCAGCCCGACGGCGGGACAGAGGCGTCGCCGGAAGCGCTGCGTCGGTTCACGCTGTCGCAGTATCGCTTCTGGACGGAGGACGGCTTTGCCGTGCGCGTGCGCCGGATGCTGTGCCTGGAGCAGTTCCGCAGCCGGGAGATGAACGCGCTGTACCAGAGCATGCTTGTCCGCGGGCCGGTTGCGTATGTGCAGGCGCTGCTGGAGGGCATGATGCGCGCGGGGCGGCTTGGCGAGGGCGACGCGCACGCGCTGGCCGTCGCGTATTACGCGCCGATGCTGCTGATGATCCTGATGAGCGACGACCAGGCCGCCCCGCCGGAGAGCGCGGCGCTGCTGGAGCGGCATATCGACCAATTCATGGAGGAGCATGCGATATGATGGAAGCGTATGGGCTGGACGAGCGGCTCCGCGGGCACGCCGCGGCATATCCCGATCTGACGCCCGGGCGGATCGTCGCGCAGGAGCGCGGGCTGTACCGCGCGGTGTTTGATTGCGGCGAACGGCTCGCGGAGGTGTCGGGCAGGCTTCTGCATCAGGCGGTCAGCGCGGTGGATACCCCCTGCGTGGGCGATTTCGTGATGGCGGACACCGCGCCGGAGCGCGCCGTCATCCGCGCGGTGCTGCCCCGGCGCAGCCTGCTTGTGCGGCGGGCAGCGGGCGCGGGCCGGGAGGCGCAGGGCGTCGCTGCGAACGTCGACACCGCATTTCTGTGCATGTCGCTCAATCACAATTTCAATGTCCGCCGCCTGGAGCGCTACCTCGCCATGGCCTACGACAGCGGGGCCAGCCCCGTCGTGCTGCTGACGAAGGCCGACCTGTGCGCCGATGTGCGCGCTGCGCTGGACAGCCTGCCCCTGGCCGTGCGCGAGGGCGCGCCGGTGTGCGTGGTCAGCGCCGCGCAGGAGGCGGGCTGCCAGGCGCTGCTGCCCTATCTCGCGCCGGGGCGGACGGTGGCGTTCATCGGCTCCTCCGGCGTGGGCAAGTCCACGCTGATCAACCGCCTGCTGGGTGAGGAACGGCTGGACACGCAGGCTGTCGGCTTCGGGGACAGGGGACGGCACACCACCACGCGCCGGGAGCTGTTCATGCTGCCCGGCGGCGCGATGGTGATCGACACGCCCGGCATGCGGGAGCTGGGCCTGTGGGACGCGGACGACGGGCTGGGCCGGGCGTTTGCCGACATCGAAGCGCTGGCGGCGCAGTGCCGCTTTGCCAGCTGCACGCACGGCAGCGAGCCGGGCTGCGCGGTTCGCCGCGCGATAACGGACGGCGAGCTGGACGAGGAGCGCCTTCTGGCCTTTGGCAAGCTGCGCCGGGAGGCGGCCTACGCCGCGGACAGCCGGGAATACCTCGCCGCGAAGGAGCGCAAATTCCGCGAAATTTCCATGATCAACAAAGCAAGCAGACGAAACAGGAGGTAATGGATGATGAACTATGTCAAGGCGAAAAAGTACGATGCCTATATGCACCTGATGATGGGGCCGAACCCCGTCAAGCTCTGCGAGGAGCTGATGGCGGATCATCCGCTTCCCGCGGGGGCGCGGGTGTGCGACCTGGGCAGCGGTCAGGGGCTGACCTCGGTGTTTCTGGCGCGGGAGTACGGCCTGCGGGTGTACGCCTGCGACCTGTGGAGCGAGCCGGAGGAGCACCTGCCCTTCTTTGCCGAGATGGGCCTGACCGGCGAGCAGATCACGCCCGTCAAGGCCGACGCGGCGGCGCTGCCCTTCGAGCCGGGCTTTTTCGACGCGGTGGTCAGCATCGATTCCTATCACTACTTTGGCCGCGACCCGCGCTTCCTGGACGAAAAGCTGCTGCCGTTCGTGCGCAGCGGCGGCGAGGTGTGCATCGCCATCCCCGGCATGAAGCGTGATCTGCACGGGCATCTGCCGCAGGAGCTGCTGCTCTCCTGGACGCCGGAGGATTTGGAGACGATGCACGACGCGGCGTACTGGCGCCATATGGCGGAGCAGAGCCGTGATGCCCAGGTGCTTTCCGTGCGCGAGATGCAAAGCATGGACGAGGTGTGGGACGACTGGCTGCGACAGGAAAACCCCTACGCCGTGGGGGATCGCAGATCCATGGGCGCAGGGGCGGGAAGGTATCTCAACTTCATCGAAATCGTGCTGCGGAAAAGGTGACGCAGCGCCCGGACAGGACGCGCTGCTTGCGCAGGGCGGTCAGGGGGCGGTTCACGCGGAGGGCGTGGCCGCCCCCTGTCTGGGTCATTCCAGACTCCACAAGGGCACCCAGCTGCGGTAGCGCAGCACGCCGTTTTTGCCGTCGCGGTAGGTGTATTCGATCTGGGCGTAGCCGTTTTCCTCGGCATAGACCGTCACATAGGCGCCTGCGCGGAGGTGCAGCGCGCTGTGATTGTCATAGGAGACATACTGCAATGCGTACTCCGTGCCCGGGCCCATCCGCGGCTGGTAATCGAAGGCGAGCGTCGCTGCGTACAGGATGGCCTCGTTGGGGACGCCGCTCAGCGCGGAGGCCGTGCAGTCCAGCCGCTGGGAGCCGGTGTAGCAGCGGATGAGGCCCTCGCCGGTGCCAAACTCCACCTGGAGCCACCACTTCTCATTGTCCAGCGGGGCCTTGGAGATCACGCGAACCTGCTGGCCCTTGAGATCCCAGGTGCCCATCTGGCCGAAGGAGCTGCCCGTGCCGGGGCCGGCATTGCCCGCGAGCTTGCTGACGACGCTGCCGGTGATCGCCGACGGGGCCGGTGTGGGCGTTGCGGTGGGCTTGGCAGTGGGCGTTGCGGTGGGCTTGGCAGTGGGCCTGGCGGTGGGCTTAGCGGTGGGCGTGGCGGTGGGGCGCGGCGTGGGTGTGGCGGCGGATTGGCTGCCCGACGGCTCGCGCACATCGCCGTTGGGATAGAACCAATAGGTCTTGCCCTCGTGGACGACGGTGAAGTGATCGTCGCCGACATTGTAGCGGTATTCCCAGTCGCCGTCCAGGAGGCGGTAGCTCTTGCCGAGCGTCACGTCGAACTGGATGCACTGGTCGTCCAGCCACAGCGCCCAGCCGGAGTCGGTCCTGGCAAAGGACAGCGCCCGGAAGCCCAGGCCATATTGGGCGAGCAGCTCGTCGTTGTCCAGATAGCTGCCCTGCACATATTCGCCGTCCTCGTATCGCGCGATGATGGCCTCCTTGCCGTCGTTGGTGAGCGCAAAGTAGTCGTTGCCGGTCTCGTCGTCGTAGATGTAGCAGATGCCGGTGCCCTGCTGATCCTGGCTGCTGTAATAGTACTCGGTGACGTATACCAGCTGGCCCTGGTCATTGTAGCTGTAGTACTGCATGCGCACCGGCTGCATGGTGTCCTTGTAGGTGGAGATGCTCCACATTTCCACCAGGGTGTTATCAATCTTCAGCAGATAGAGCCATTCCCTAGTCGTTCCGGCGGGAGAATCGGTCTGCGAGTCGAGCGAGCTGGTTTTCCGCTGCACAAACCAGAAGTCCGTCTGGGAGCTTGTCGAGATGCCCCAGATGGTATCCCCCTGGCTGTTCGTCCACTCGGCCAGGCAGGTGCCGGCAGCCAGACACAGAAGCACAGCCGCGGTGAGGAAAAGCGCTCTTTTCACGGAATCCCCTCCTTTGTGCGGGCGCGGGACGGCTGCGCGGGCTTACAGGTTTTGGGCGACGACCTGCTCGACGTACGCCTTCTGCGCGTCGGTGAGCGTGGGGAAGGGCGCGCGGCAGGCACCGCAGTCGATGCCCTGGGTTTTGAGGATGTGCTTGATCGACGGGAACAGCGAGCAGGAGACGAGCGCCTGCATGATGTTGTTCGCCCGGCGCTGGAGCTGCTGGCCCAGCTCGATGTCGCGCGCGGCGTAGGCCGCCTCGATCTTGGTGAACAGCGGCAGCGTGAAGTTGAACGTGGAGCCGATGGCGCCGTCCGCGCCGAGAATGCGCGCGCCGAGGTACACCTCGTCAAAGCCGCCGTAGATCACCAGCTCCGGGTTCATGCTGCGCATGCGCTCCATCTGATAGAGGTTGAGGCTGGTCTGCTTGACGCCGGCGATGGTGCCGTCGGTGAGGATGCCGCGGATGTAGTCGTTGTCAATGTCCAGCTCCACGCCGGTGTTGCCGGGGAAGTTGTACAGGAACAGCGGCACGTCGGCGGCCCTGCGCAGGGTCGTGAAGTATTCGGCGATGGCCTTCATGCCGAACTTGTAGTAGTACGGCACGGTGGAGATCATCGCGTCGTAGCCCAGCGCCTCGGCGCACCTGGCGTAGGAGACGGCCTCGTCGGTGGAGATCGAGGCGACGGAGGCCATCAGCTTCGTCCCCGCGCGGCCATGATACGCCGCCGCGGCCTGAAGCCCTTCGATGCGCTCGTCGTGGGTGAGCAGCGGGCACTCCGCGCTGCTGCCGCCGATGAGGAAGCCCGCCGCGCCCTCGGCGATGGTTTTGTCCATCAGGGTGTGCAGCGCCTGGGGATTGAAGCGGTGCTCGCTGTCAAACGGGGTGATCGCGGCGACCAGGAAGCCGCTCATGTCCTTCATCTTTTCCATGGCTGTATCTCTCCTTTGTGTGTTTATCTTACGGCAGCCGCTTCACGGCGCCGTGCGTCAGCAGATAGCGTTCCCGGGCGACGGCCAGCAGCGGGCCGTCGGCCTTTGCGTCGTCGGTGTACATCGCGCGGATCTCGAACGGGCCGACCGCCTCCCCGATGCGCCGCAGCTTTTCCTCGCCCTTGCAGTTCTTCCCGATGAGCGCGCCGGTCTCCCCGTCGCAGCGGGTGCCGATGAGCGTGCTTACGCCCAGCAGCTTCGCGGCGTATTGCAGCTCGAACTCCGGCGAAGCGGAGGCGATGACGATGGGCACGTCGCGCGGGGTATCGAAAAACCAGGGGCCGATCTTCGCGCGGGTCTTCATATCCTGCCAGAAGCGCGCGGCCTCCTCCCCGAGCGGGAAGCGGCGCGCCATCTCGCCGAAGAGCACGGTCTTGAACTGCGTCAGCCCGGTTTTGCGCACGGCCAGCGACAGCGCGGCGGCGGCAACACGCGGCAGCGCGGCGATCATCCCCGGATGGCGGCGCAGGCAGTAGCGCACGAAATCGACGGTGGAATCCCCGTCGTAGATCGTGCCGTCGAAATCATATACGTCGATGAGCATGAGGGTCTCCTTGCCTTGGTTGATCCCCCTCAGTATAGCATCTTTTGCAGCAAAATGAAAGAAACAAATGCAGGCGGCCAACTAAAGCAGGCGAACGTCGGCTGTCACGCGCACGTTCAGGCGCTCGTACTCCTCCGGCCAGGCGCGCGCTTCCCAGGCGGGGATATCCAGCGCGCTGCGCACGGCGATGCGTCCGAAGCCGACGGCGTCGCAGGAGGCGCCCTGCAGCCTTTGCAGCACCTGCACGCAGCGCTGCTCGAGCTGCCGGGCGAGGTCGGCGGCGGTCTCGTCCGCTTCGCCCGCCACGCGCGTGAGCGTCATGCGCACACGGACGGTCAGCGCGCCGTCCTCCCGGGACAGGCTGCGCCGCACGCGCGCCTTCAGGCTGGTCTTGTACTGCGCGCCGCCGATGAACACGGTGCGCTGCTGCGGCCTGCCCAGCATCAGGCACAGGATGCCGGTCTCCTCGCCGGTGAGCACGCCGGTCATGCGCGGCCCGGAGAACAGCGCGCTGCCCAGGTATTCGTTCTGCGCGGGCGAGGTGCGCGGCAGGTGGCCGGGCAGGCGATCCAGCTCGGACGCGCCGGGCAGCACGAGCGTGCTGTCGAACGCGTTGCCCGCGGCGTAGACGGCGGCGGCGTCCGTCGTGTCCGACTCCATCGCCGCAATTACGGAGGCCAGCTGCGCGCTGGGCGGGATGGTGTCGATCTGGGCAAAGTGCTCGAAGAGCACCTCTAGATACTTGCTCAGCCGGATGCCCAGGATCGCGCGCTGGCGGCGGATGAAGTCGCCCGCGTTGTCCGGCGTGAC
>JBJEYK010000310.1:0-3188 GCA_051886775.1 Candidatus Ventricola sp.
ATTATACCACATTCTGGATTTTATTGGGCGATTTGGTGAGAAAATAGTATCAGACCCACATGGATCGACGATGAAACCGGCTATCGGTATTATCGCGAGGATCAGCTTCTCCTTGCGGGACGGATTGCGTCCCTGCGGGACATGGGTGTGGGCCTGGCATCGATCGTCGAGCTTCTGGCCTGCCCGGAGGACAAGGCCATGCTGGAGCGCTGCCTGCTGCAAAGGCAGGCGGAGCTTCAGCAGACGGCGAGGCAGACGGCGCATCGCCTGCGCTTGCTGGACACAGCCCTGCAAAGGCTGAGAAAGGATGAAACCATGAAGTGTGACGTGACGCTGAAGACCTTCCCGGAGCGCTATGCGGCCACCGTCCGCATGCGGATCCCCTGCTACGAAGAGGAGGGGATGCTCTGGAGCGTGCTGGTCGGGGAGACGGAGCCGCTGCATGTCGTGCCGGACGAGCCGTGCTATTGCAGCGTGGTGTTCCACGACAAGGAATACCGGGAGGAGGACGTGGATGTCGAGGCGCAGAAGACGGTGAAGGGACGCTATCCCGACACGGAGCACGTCCGCTTCCGCACGCTTGATGCGGTGACGGCGGCCACGGCGACCTGCAAGGGCGCGTACGATCAGCTGAACGAGTTCATGGCCGCCGTCGCCCAGTGGGTGACCGACAACGGCTATGCCTTCGATGGACCGGCCTTCAATATCTATCACGTCAGCCCGCACGAGACCGACAATCCCGACGAGTATGTGACGGAGGTCTGCTATCCCGTGCGCAGGCGCGCGTGACGGACAGGGCGCGAAGGAGACGGGACGCCGCCTTTTTCGCGCCCGCCTGTTGACAAATCCGCGCGCATTCGGTATGATGATCCCATCAGCCGACTGACGGAAGTGGAAGTGACCACATGGAGGCTGAGCGAGCAATGCCGACCGTCTGGGCGAACAGTCCGGGCGGTTTTTCGCTGCCCTCAAGGAGGCGTCTTATGAAACACCTGAAGCTCTTTGCAAGCGCCCTGCTCGCCGGCATGGCGATCGGCATCGGCGGCACGGTCTTCCTCTCCGTACCCAATAACGTCGTCGGTGCGGTGCTGTTTGCCGTGGGGCTGTATGCCATCTGCGCGCACGGGCTGCATCTGTTTACCGGCAAGGTGGGCTATGTGATCGACGAGGGGCCGGGCTACATCGGCCCGCTGGCCGTCATCTGGGCGGGCAACTACGCCGGCACGGCGCTGACCGCGCTGGCTGTGCGCGCCAGCCGGATCGCCGCGATTGCGGAACGTGCGGCCTCGATGTGCGCAGTCAAGCTCGGCGACAGCCTGCTTAGCCTGCTGGTGCTGGCAGTCTTCTGCGGGCTGCTGATGTTCATTGCGGTGGACGGCTACAAGCGCACCAGGCACCCGCTGATTCTGCTGATGTGCGTGAGCGCGTTTATCCTCTGCGGCTTTGAGCACTGCATCGCCGACATGTTCTATCTCTCACTGGCCGGGGTGTTCACGCCCGGCGCGCTGCTGCGCCTTGCGGTGATCACGCTGGGCAACGGCGTCGGCGGCGTGCTGATCCCGCTGCTGCGAAGGCTGCCGGAGTGATGGACAACGCAGCGCGCCCGACAGAACGAGCTGTCGGGCGCGCTGCACATTTACAGGGGAATCTCTCGGATGTAGGGGCGAACCAGCGCCATGATCCGGTCGGCGGACGCGGGCGCGTAGCGCGGGGACTGCGCCAGGGTGACAAAGTCGAACCCCGTCTCCCGGAAGCTGCGGTAGTCGTCGATCGACTCGAAGGGAATGACCGGCTCTCTGCCGTTGACGCCCTCCATCAGGGCGGCAATGTCGCTGCGCAGGCGGATGTGGTTCCCCTCCAGCAGGCGAGGCGGCACATCCCGGCGGGATTTGGGGTTGCGCACATAGGTCAGGCGGCTGACCCAGCGAAAGGCCAGCGCAAAGAGGAGGTAATTGGCCTCGTCGAGCTTGACGCCGCTGCGATAGGCAGCGAGCGTCGGGCGCTTCTCAGGGGCCGCGAGTCAGTACTGCTTTGAGCACGAAGTCCGTACCGGGCGGGCCGAAGGCCAGGTCGGAGTGCGTATCGACGTGCGTCACGTCAAACGGCGCGCGCAGGCTGCCGTCCGCAAGGCGGGCCTGCCAGAAGTCCAGCGCCTTATCGTGCGTGTCGAAGATTGCGCCGGGCAGCGGATGCTCCCGGCTCAGTCCGCACTGTTCTTCGAGAAAGCGCACAACCTCATCGTCCGGATAGGGCTGCGCGCAGCGTTCGTCAGGCCGCTCGCCTGGCTTGGCGAGCGGACACGCATCTGTCAGGAAAAAATCCATGTCCAGATCCAGTACTTTCATCGCACCACCTCCAAAATGGTGCCTGCATTATAGCACGCGAAAAAACGGATGCGCAAGATTTTTTTACGAGCAGAGGGGAATGGGGAAGACGGGGCTTTCCTGCTCTGGACTGCTGACATATCGCGAGGACAGCCCCGGGGAAGCATGAAGGGGCCGCAGCCCCTTCATATGAAATTCGCAGCGGCGGCATGTACGCCGCGAGAAGCGGCTGCAAGCCGCTTCCGATATCATTTGGAGTGTGCCCGGAGGGCGCGCGAGAAATGATGTTTTCCGTTCTTCGACCGATGCAGGGATGCGAAAGCAGCCCTGCATCGCCCCCTAGGGCACCATGTTCAGCTCCTCCTCGCCCAGGTTGTAGCCCACGAAGCTCTCCGGCACCGCGCCGACGATGATCGACTCGGCGACCAGCATGTTTGCGGAGACCTGCGTCGTGCGCGCGCCCGTGGGGATGACGATGCGGATGCTGGCCGACACCCGCAGGTACACCTTGTGGCGCGTCTGGTTGATGCCGCAGGCCTCGAACTCCGTGGCGAAGTCCGTGGCAATCGAGCCGATGGGCACGATGGACACGGGAATGCGCGGGCCGCTTCCGGCGAAGATCGTCATCCCCAGCGCCGCGCCCAGCGGCACGCTCACGCGCTCGCTGCTCATGCTCTGCAGCCGGCGCAGCGCCGCCTCGCCCGCCTTGTCGGCCAGGCGGTTCATGCGCACGGTGTTGGCCGAGAGCAGCGCCACCTGGCCCCGGTCGTCCATGCGCACGTTCATCAGGTCGTCGTAGCCCACACCGTCGCCCAGCGCCTCCGCCAGCGCGCCGGAGAGCACCTGCGAGGCCATCGCCGCCGA
>JBJEYK010000311.1:0-3180 GCA_051886775.1 Candidatus Ventricola sp.
CTTGTCATACAGGGTCGTCTGGCTGCCGACATAGCCCTGAAGCTCGCCCGGCAGATCGATGCCTGTCTTGGTGGTCAGGCCGTAGAGCGCCGCGGTCTTGTAGAGCTGATCGTCCGTGTTTTCATACAGGCGGGAGCCTACCGTATAGAAGAAATAGTTGCACGAGCGGGTCAGCGCTTCGCTGACCGTCTGATTGGAGTGCTTCTGCAGCTGCTTTTGGTTGACCCAGCAGCGCGGCGGGTTGCTGGAATCGTACTTGGTGAACGGCCCCTTATCGTCGATGATCTCGGTCATTGTGAGCTGGCCGGACAAGAGTCCTGCCGTGCCTGTCACAATCTTGAAGATCGATCCGGGCGTATCGCGGGAGCCGATGGCGTAATTGACCAGCGGATTGCGCGAATCCAGCAGCACGTTGGCCGCAGCGTCCCCGCCGACGATGAACGCGTTGGGATCGTAAGGCGGATAGCTGGCCAGGGCCAGCACCCTGCCCTCCATATCCACCACGACGACGGCGCCCTTCTCCGCCAGCTCGATGGGATTGGAATCGAAGTCACGCGTGGTACCCTGAAGCTCTGAGCGGTTCTCATCCAGCCACTTCTGGCTCTTGAGCAGCGTTTCCTGCGCGTCGCGGATGTAGTTGATGTTGTTCTCCAGCGCCTGCTCTGCCACGCGCTGGAGGTTGGAGTCGATCGTCAGCTTGATGTTGTTGCCGTCCGTCGCCTCCGTTGTGGACAGCGTGCGGCTGATGGCGCCGTAGCGGTCGATTTCCACCACGCGCTTGCCGACGCGCTGCGAGGTGCAAGGCGTGAGCCAGTCCTCCATCGTCTTTTCAACGCCGTCCAGGCCGATCAGGTCGGAGAGCGCGTAGCCCTTGTCCTTGTAGGAGGCGTAATAGGTGTCGTAGTTCTGGATCTTGCCGATGTAGCCGATGACATGGCAGGCCATCGTGCCGTTGGGATAGACGCGCTGGCTGCT
This sequence comes from Candidatus Ventricola sp., assembly GCA_051886775.1. Lineage (GTDB taxonomy): Bacteria > Bacillota > Clostridia > Christensenellales > Aristaeellaceae > Ventricola. The sequence goes on from JBJEYK010000311.1 coordinate 976, forward strand.
GACGGAAACGGTGATGCCCTCGAGCGTGAGTGCCCTGGCCTCGATTTCGATGACCGTCTCCCAGCTGACGTTTGAGGCGATGGTGATGGGCTGCGAGAGGAAGGCGTTGTTCTGCATCGTCTCCCAGACGCCCAGCACCTGAATCTTCTTGTCGATGCTCAGCTCCTCCGGGATGCGGTACTTTTCGCACAGCCTGGTGAACAGCTCCTGCTGATCGACGTTGGTCACATAGAAGTTGCTGCGCCACATCTTCTCACGCGCCGCTTGCTGAGAAGCCGTGTAGTCGTTGTTGTTCCAGGCGAAGACCCATTTGCCGGTCATCTCGTCCTGCTTGAGCGAGAAGGACGTGTCCATCTTGCCGCCGTTGCGCTCGACAATGTCGATGACATCGATGATCGCACTGGTGTACACCTTAAACTGGCTGAGCGTTTTGCCATTTTCGTCAGTCGCGGTGGGCACGAAATTGGGATCGCGATAAAACTGCACATTGTAAATCTGCTTGTCATAGGCAAGCGTCATGGAATTGACATCCATGATGGTGCCGCGCGAGCCCTGGCTGGTGATGACCTTGGTCTTTTTGCTCTGCGCGCTGGCCATGTTCTCCTCGTAATTGGTCACCTGCAGGGTGAACAGCCTGGCCACCAGGACGCTAAAGACGAAGACCATCAGCCCGGCGACAACCAAATACCGATTCCGAAATGATTTCAAGGGGACCTCCGATTCGACGTAGACAACGGTTTACTGTAACGGCTTTTCATCCACCCAATCGGCCTGCTTTCTGCGCTGGGGCAGATGCCAGCGCATGATGCGGCGCAGCAGGAATCCAGCGGGCAGGATCATCAGCGCGCTGTATCCGGCGCACAGCAGCGCCCGCAGGACGGTGATCACGCTCTGCTCAGAGCCGATCAGGAAGAGGTATCCGATGTAGAGGATCTCGCGCAGGAGCGTCAGGAAGAAGCAGATGATCATCGTCACCATCACGCTCTTGTGCTTCAGCTTCCGCAGGCGCTTATCCAGAAAGCCGCGCAGCATGGGCGCTGCCCAGCCGATGAACGTGTAGCCCGCCAGGTTGAGCGCCAGCACATAGCCCACGCTGGCGTCATAGAGCATCGCCATCAGAGAACCGACGCAGAAGCCGCCATAGGTGCCGGTGTATGTGGTGAGCAGCACCAGAAAGACAATCAACATATCCGGAGCGACGCCCGCGATGCGGATATACTGGACGAAATTGGTTTGGAAAAGGCAGGCGAGGATGGCCACAAGCATAAGCTTCAGCGTTTTAGACATGCCCGCCTCACCTCTGGTTTCTCAGGATTCATCGCAGCTCCTCCGGGAAGACGTCCTCGTCGAGCAGCTCCGGTTCGCCGTCTCCGGCTGCGGGCAGCTCCGTCGGGGCCGGCGTCGGCGTGACGTAGGCGCCGGACAGGTCACCCATCGCTTCCTCATCGATCACGATGTCGATCACCTCGGGTGCGGGCGTGGGCGTCGCCCTGCCAGGGGCATCGGGCAGCGGCACAGGCGTGGAGGCATTGAGCATGTCCTCCTCGACGACGGCCTGCGGTCTCGCCGTGGCGACAGGCGCGATAATGATCTCCGTGTTGTTGTAATTCTCCGGCATCTCCTCGACATCGGCATAATAGCGCAGCACCAGCACATTCTCGATGTGCTCGAAGTCCGCCGCGGGCTCGACGACGATGTAGTGCTTGTTGTCCTCGATGGCGCGCGTGCTCTCACGGACGTAGCCGATGAGCAGGCCCTTGGGGAAGGACACGCCCACACCGGAGGTGATCACGCGGTCGCCGGGGCGCGGCACGCTGTCCGCCGAAAGATAGTACATCCGGCACAGCGGCTCGCCTGTGCTGCCCAGCGTGCCCTTGACTGCGCCCTGATCGCGGCTGCTCTCGATCAGCGCAGCCAGGCTCGCCTGGTCGTCGATGACCGTGATGACCTTGGATGTCGCATCGAACACCTCATAGACATAGCCGACCAGGCCTTCGGAGGTGATGACCGCCATCTGCGTGTCCACGCCGTCCTTCCTGCCCTTGTTGATGGTGAAGGTTGAAAAGTAGTTGCCCGTCTCGCTGGCAATCACGCATGCCAGCAGCGGATTCATGGATGCGCGCGCTTCATACTCGCCCAGCAGCGCGCGGAGCTGGGCATTTTCTTCCTCAAGCTCTTCGTACAGGATGCTCCTGAGCACCAGCT
>JBJEYK010000312.1:0-3176 GCA_051886775.1 Candidatus Ventricola sp.
GGCCCTTCGGGCCGAGGACGCGGCCCAGACGGCCGACAACGCCCATCATGTTCGGCGTCGCGACGACGACGTCAAACTCGAACCAGTTCTCGCCCTGGATCTTCGCGACCAGCTCCTCGGCGCCGACGTAATCCGCGCCGGCCTCCTCAGCGGCCTTCGCCTGCTCGCCCTTGGCGAACACGAGCACGCGGACCTTCTTGCCGGTGCCGTTGGGCAGCACGACGGCGCCGCGGACCTGCTGGTCAGCCTGACGGGGATCGACGCCCAGGCGCACGGAGATCTCCAGCGTCTCGTCGAACTTGGTCTTCGCGGTCTGGAGAGCGAGCTTCACGGCCTCGTCCGGGTCATACAGCTTGCTGCGCTCGATGAGCTTCGCGCTTTCGACATACTTCTTGCCATGCTTCATAGTATTGTTCCTCCTTGTGGTACAAACGGCGCAATGTCCTCCCACATATTCCAGCCTGGCATGCAGGCTGCTTCGCGCGGGGCTGCCGCGCTGAAATCACAGTGTCAATCAGGCGTCGGCGACCGTCACGCCCATGGAGCGGGCAGTGCCCTTGACCATGCTCATCGCGGCCTCGATGCTGGCGGCGTTGAGGTCGGGCATCTTCTTCTCGGCGATCTCGCGAACCTGAGCCTGGGTCAGCTGGCCGACCTTGGTCTTGTTCGGCTTGCCGGAGCCGGACTCCAGACCGAGGGCCTTCTTGATGAGCACCGGGACCGGCGGGGTCTTGGTGATGAAGGTGAAGGAACGGTCGGAATAGACGGTGATGACGACCGGGATGACCAGGCCGATATCATTCTTGGTGCGCTCGTTGAACTCCTTGCAGAAGCCCGGGATATTGACGCCGTGCTGACCGAGCGCCGGGCCGATCGGCGGGGCAGGATTGGCCTTGCCGGCCTGCACCTGCAGCTTAATCATGCCAGTTACTTTCTTCGCCATGGTATTAATCCTCCTAATCTGTGGTCACGCGGAACGATTGTTCCTCCCACGCCCGGGGCAAGCGCTTGCCGGGCTGCCGCCCGCCGCAGGGGCGGGCATCTCCAACAACCGGGGGATGGCCCCGGGGGTTGTCCTCTTCATGATTTCCCGCGGGCGCTTACAGGCGCTCCACCTCGGAAATATCATACTCCATGGAGGTCTTTTTGCCAAGGAATACGATGGATACCTTGACCTTATGCTCCTCCGCATTGATCTCTTCAACCGTGCCGATGGCATTCTCCACGCTGCCGGTCTTGATGCGCACGGAATCGCCGGGCTCAAGATCGACGCGGATGGTGCCCTGACAGCTGATCATCCGCTCAAACTCCTCGTCCGTCAGCGGAATCGGTTCGCTTCCCGGGCCGACAAAGCCGGTCACGCCGCGCGTATTGCGCACGATGTACCAGGTTTCCGTGGTCTTGATCATCTTGACCAGGACGTAGCCGGGGAACAGCTTGTGCTGAATGGTATGAGGCTTGCCATTGCGGATCTCGACGATCTCCTCAATCGGCACCTTGACGTCCTGGATCAGGTCGCCCATGCCGTTGTTTTCCACCGTCTTCACGAGATCGTTGGCGACTTTGTTTTCATAGCCCGAGTAGGTATGCACGACATACCACAGGGCCTGCTCGTCCGTCATGTCAAACCCTCCTCGTTACATCGGGTCTCAAAGCGCGATGAGCTTCTTGACCAGGAAAGAGGACGCGGTATCCAGCACGCCGACGACGACCGCCAGAACGACGACAAAGCCGATGACAACGATAGAGTAGTTGATGAGATCCTTCTTGGACGGCCACGCGACCTTCTTCAGCTCCGCCGCCATGTTCTTGAACGCGCCGGTGATGCGCGCGGGCAGGGCGACGATCCAGTTCTTCGCGCGGGTAAAGAAGCCAGGCTTTGCGTTCTTCTTGACTTCCTTGTTTTCAGACATCTCTTTCACATCCTTGTCCGTCTTGATGCCGAATCAGCGGGTTTCCTTGTGGGTCGTATGCTTCTTGCAGAAACGGCAGTACTTGCTCATTTCGATACGATCCGGATTGTTGCGCTTATTCTTCATCGTGTTGTAATTGCGTTGCTTGCACTCCGTGCAGGCCAGCGTGATCTTCACGCGAACACCAGCAGCAGCCATACAAGGCACCTCCTTTTCCAAAATGCAGACGGAATAACGCCTGCCAAACATGCTCGCTTATTGTACACCAAGCGTCCATTCTTGTCAACCGTTTTTTCCAAGTTTTTTTGAATACCGCCGAAGGCCTCCTGATTTCTCCCGATTTCTCGCTTTTTCTCCGTTTTTCTGCTCCATCGTGTGAAAAAATCCTGCTATTGCTTTCTCCCGCCGCCGTCGGGTCAGGCCGCGCAGATTTTCCTTTAAAATAAATCCTTTTATTTTATGGGAATTATTGACACACGCTTCACAAGGGCCTATAATGGTCTCATCCAACATCAAGTAAGGAGGATGCTTCCATGCTTCAGTCCCGTCGTGAGTTCCTCAAGAGCGCCGGCAAGGTCGCCGTCGCCGCTTCTTTCGCCAGTGTCATCCCGATGAGCGCCATGGCCGAAAAGCCCGCCCATCCCTTCACCTATGTCCACCTCGATCCGGAGGCCACCGCCGACCGCGCGTACGCCTCCTTCTCCGCCCTGGGCGGCTGTGCGATTGGTGTGGCCGACGCGATCATCGGCCAGCTGGCCGACACGGTCGGCGCTCCGTTCGACGGTGTGCCGGTGCAGATGTTTGCCAACGGCGCCGCAGGGTACGGCATCAACTCCCTGTGCGGCTGCCTCGGCGGCGCAGCAGGCTGCTTCGGCCTGGTGTGCGACGGCCCCACCTCCAAGGAGCTGCTCAAGGAGCTGATGACCTGGTACCGCGAGACCAACCTGCCCACCTACGACCGCGGTCAGCCCGCTCTGGCACAGGTTGTTCCCGGCTCGGTGAACTGCATCGACTCCTGCGGCAAGTTCTTCCAGGCCACGGGCATCACCTCCATGGGCGACCCCGAGCGCATCAACCGCTGCGCCTGCCTGACGGCGGATGTCGCCCGCAAGGCTGTCGAGCTGCTCAACGCCAAGTTCGGCGTATAATCCGCCGCAGTCCTGCGCCCTCGCCTTTGAGAGGGCGCTTTCTTCTGCCCGACCGCATGGAAAAAGGAGAGCCTCTTTCGAAGCTCTCCTCTTTTGTTGCGTTGTCGCGCGTATC
>JBJEYK010000313.1:0-3158 GCA_051886775.1 Candidatus Ventricola sp.
GAGCAGCACGTCGCGGGCAAGACGGACGAGCAGTTTGCCCGCGAAAGCGCGGCCTATCAGCGCGAGGCGGACGGCTACAACGCCGCCGTCGCAGCGCTGAAGGCGGAGAATCCGGACATTTCCTTTGCGGAAATCACCCGGCGCGTCGGGGCCTTCCCCTGGCCGCCGCCCTGGGGGCGCACGATGCTGCGCCGCCCCGCCGGGCCGTTTGAGACGATGCTCACGCGCGTCGCGCCGGTTACGCTGCGCGGCTTCCTGTTCTATCAGGGCGAGCAGGACGCCACGCCCGCGCGCGCGCCCGGCTACGCGGCGCTGCTGACGACGATGATCGCCCAGTGGCGCGCGCTGTTCGGGGATGAAACGCTGTTCTTCACCGCAGCGCAGCTTCCGCGCTTTGGTGCGGAGCCGTCTTTGGAGGACTGGCCCGCCATCCGCGCGGCGCAGCAGGCGGTCGTCGATCGCACGGACAACGCGGCGCTGGCCTGCCTGCTCGACTGCGGCGAGCGCGACAACGTACATCCCACGGACAGGCGAACACCCGGCAAGCGGCTGGCGGCGGTGGCGCTGGCCCATGTGTACGGTCAAAGCGTTCCTGCAGACGCGCCCCGGCTGGCGGGTGCAGCGCTTGAGGGCGACAGGCTGCTGCTTCGCTTTGCGCATGCGGGCGGCGGGCTGCGCGTGCCGGAGCACATCACGGACGCGTTTTGCGTAGAAGGCGCGGCGCTGGCGGGCGTATCCGCCAATGGAGAAGCGCTGGCGCTTGAGCTTTTAGACGCCGGGCAGACCGTCCGCGTGCGCTATGCGCAGAAGAACTGGCCCGATCCCATTCTGATGGGCCAAAATGATCTGCCGGTATTCCCGTTTGTTGTGGAATTGGAAAGGAGCACATGAACGCATGCTGAAGCCAATGAAAATGACGCCGGCCTTCCGCTATGGCAGCGCTACACCGTGGGGCGGCGAGGGCCTGCGGGCGCTGGGCAAGGCGATCCCCGATGCACAGACGGGCGAGAGCCTCGAGGTGTCCGTCCTGCCCGGCCTAGAGAGCCGGGACGAGGCAGGGAATACGCTGACGGCACTGCTTGAAGCCTATGGAGAAGCGATGCGCGGAACGCAGGTAAGCGAGACGTTCCCGCTGCTGCTCAAGCTCATCAGTGCGCAGGAGATGCTCTCCGTGCAGGTGCACCCGGACGACGCCTATGCAAACGCGCACGAGGGCGGCAAGCTGGGGAAGACCGAGGCCTGGGTGATCCTGGACGCCGAGCCCGGCGCGCAGATCGTCTACGGCATCCGCGAGGGCGTGACGCGGGAGCAGCTTGCCAAAGCGTGCCAATGCGGCGGAGAAGCCGTACAGGGCTGCTTAAGCCGCGTGAACGTCAAGCCGGACGAGGTGTATTACATCCCGGCCGGCATGGTGCACGCGCTGGGCGGCGGCATCACGCTCATGGAGATTCAGCAGTCCAGCGACGTGACCTATCGCTTCTACGATTGGGATCGCGTGGACGCGCAGGGGCGAAGCCGCGAGCTGCACCTTCAGAAGGGGCTGGATGTGACGGATGTGTCGCTGCACCTGAGCGCATGCGTCGGAGAGACAAGCGCGTATGCGGGTGGTCAGCGTACGGTATTCATCGACGAGCCAGCCTTTGCGCTGGAACGCTGGCACGCCGAGGGCAGCATGCCGCTGCCGCAGACGCCCAATCACTTTACGCTTCTGTGCGCGCTGGGCGACGGAGAGCTGGCGTGGGACGGCGGCAGCATGGCGCTGCGCCGCGGCGACTGCGTATACTTGCCGGCGCAGAGCGTACAGGCGACGCTCCGCGGGACGCTGGATGTCCTGGCGTGCTGGCCGGGCAGCAATCAGAAGCCTGCCGCAGGAAAGCTGACGGCATGACTGCAAGGGAGGAAGGAAAGGATGGGCTTTCGCAAGGACTTTATCTGGGGCGCGGCGACGGCAGCCTATCAGATTGAAGGCGCGGCGCAGGAGGACGGGCGCGGCGTGTCTGTCTGGGACACGTATGCCCGCACGCCGGGAAAGGTGCTTTTCGGCCACACGGGCGACGTGGCCTGTGACCACTATCACCACTTTGCTGCGGATGCGGCGCTGATGCGCGAGCTGGGCGTTACGAACTATCGCTTCTCCATCGCCTGGCCCCAGCTTCTGCCGGAGGGCACGGGCACAGTCAACCAGAAGGGGATCGACTTCTACAACCGTCTGATCGACGCACTGCTTGAAAACGGCGTGCGTCCGTTTGTCACGCTGTTCCACTGGGACTACCCCAGCGCCCTGCAGGCGCGCGGCGCGTGGGAGAATCCCGACAGCCCGGATTGGTTTGAGGACTATGTCGCGCTGTGTGCGCGCAGCTTCGGCGACCGCGTGAAGGACTTCTTCACCTTCAATGAGCCGCAGTGCTTCATCGGCCTGGGGTATGTCAAGGGCGAGCATGCGCCCGGCCTGCGCCTGCCCAATGAGAGCACCATCCCCATGAGCCATCATGTGCTCAAGGCGCACGGGCTTGCCGTGCAGGCGCTGCGCGCCATCGTGCCGGACTGCCGCGTGGGCTACGCGCCGACCAGCAATCCGTGCCTCCCGGCCAGCGACCGCGCCGAGGATGTGGAGGCCGCGCGCCGCACTCTCTTTGACGTGGGTGACGACTGGTCGTGGTCGGTCGCCTGGTGGAGCGATCCGGCGATGCTGGGATACTATCCGGAAAAGGGGCTGGCGCGGTACGGGCACCTGCTGCCGAGGGGCTGGGAAAAGGATATGCCGGTTATTCATCAGCCGCTGGACTTCTACGCGCAGAACATCTATCACGGCAACGTCGTGCGCGCCTGCGGCAACGCCGCAGGCTATGAGCAGGTTTCCCTTCCGGCAGGCCACCCCAAGACCGCGATCCAGTGGCCGATCACGCCCGATGCGCTGTACTGGGGGCCGAAATTCCTCTATGAGCGCTACAAAACGCCCTTTATCGTCACGGAGAACGGCATGTCCTGCCATGACGCAGTATCACTCGACGGCAGGGTGCACGATCCGAACCGGGAGGACTACATGCATCGCTATCTGCTCGCCTACAAGCGCGCGGCGGAGGACGGCGTGGATGCGCGCGGCTAGTCACATGTGCACACGCAGCCACCCGGAATAAGAAATCCTACTTTTATGCGCA
>JBJEYK010000314.1:0-3147 GCA_051886775.1 Candidatus Ventricola sp.
CGCCGGAGTGCACGATGGTGCCGATCGGCGTGCGGATGGCGAACATGAACGCGTCTGCGATGGAGTGGTTCACATGGATGAACTCCACGGTAAAGCACCCCGCGCGGATGACGTCGCCCGCGTTCACGTCGTGCAGCTCGCAGGTCTTGGTCAGGCCGGGCACGCGGTCGTCCAGCTTGTAGCGCAGCAGCTCGATGGCCATGCGCCCGCCGTACACCGGCGCCTTGAACTCGCGCAGCAGGTAGGGCAGGCCGCCGATGTGGTCCTCGTGGCCGTGCGTGATGAAGATGCCGCGCACGCGGTCGCGGTTCTGCAGCACATAGGTGAAGTCCGGGATGACGGCGTCCACGCCGGGCATCGTCTCGTCCGGGAAGATCTGGCCGCAGTCCACGATGATGATGTCGCTGCCGTACTCATAGGCGGTCATGTTCTTGCCGATCTCGCACATGCCGCCCAGCGGGATCATGCGCAGCGTTGCGCGGCTGGGATGCTCGCTGGCGCGGGAGCGCATCGTCGGGGGCTTCTTGCCCACCAGCTGCAGCGTCTGGGAGATGCAGGGCTTGTCCGCCTGCTGCACGGGCGCGACGATGCGCCTGCGGCCCACCTGCGGGCGATCGGCGTTCCTCGGGCGCTGCTGCCTGGCCGGGGCCTTGGCAGGGGCGTCGCCCGCCTGGGCGGCGGGGCTGGCGGCACGCCGGGTGCGTGCAGGCGCCGCCTGCGCGCTCTGCGCGGCGGCCTTCGGCGCACGGGCAGCCCTCGGGGCACGCGGCGCCCTGGGCTTCGCCTCAGCCTGGGACGCCTGCGTCGGCTGCGCGCTCTGCCCGGCCTGCGCCGCCTTCGGCGTGCGCGGCTTTCTGGGCTTGCGCACGGCGGCCGTCTCGGGGGAGGCCGTCTCGCCAGCCGGCTTCGGGGCGGCGGTTCTGCGGCGCGCGCCTGCGCGCCGGGCGGTCTGCTCGCCGCCGTTGGGGGTCGTATGGGGTTCGCTGTTTCTGCGATTCTCGTTATCAGCCACGGATGGTTCCTTTCTTTTTGTCATGTCAATTCTTCCGCAGGGCATCGGCCATGGGCCGGGCGGCAGCGGGGCTGACATGGATTGTCGGTGATGCCACCGGCAGCATGCCGGTTTTGAATGCACTCCAGGAAGACCGCTCAGCCGGGCGGCAGGGCGCTCCCGCCGGGAGCAGCCTGCTCATGCCTGGCCTGCGATCGATGGATGGGATTCAAGGGTGCGCGATGCGCCATCCGGAGGTCATCCCGGGCGGCGGAATCTATCTTGAGCCTGGCCGCAGGGGCCGGCGCAAAAGTCCATAACGTTTTTATTATACACAAATCCAGCCGGTCTCGCAACCGCTTTGCCGCACAATTGTGCCGAAAACCTCACTTCATGGGTAAATTGCTTGATTTTCGTTCCTGTTTATGCTATGTTTACTCCAGACTGAAATTGCCCCCTTCCGCGCTGTCCGCGCGGTGCTGTTTGTTGCGGAGGAATCGCCATGGAATGCCCTGCTTTTCGTCGCCTGCGCGCGGCTCTGCGCGCGCACAAAGGGCTTCGCATGGCGCTGATTGCGGCATTGGCAGCGCTCTTGCTGCTGCTTGTGCTCCATCCCTACGGCACGAAGACCTATCTCATCCTGGGTGTGGACAACTACGGCCTGCCGGACACATCCGGCCGCAGCGACGTCATCCTGCTGGCGCAGGCGGACTTCACCCGCACGCGCATCACCGCCGTCACCTTCGCGCGCGACCTGTTCATCGACAACGAGCGCGGCAGGCCCACCAAGATCAACACCATCGTGCGCAATCACGACGAGCAGACGCTGTGCAGCCTGATCGAGCAGAACTTCGGCGTGCCCATCGACGGCTGGTTCCGCGTCAACTTCACCTCCGTGATCCTGCTGGTGGACGCCATCGGCGGCGCGCAGGTGGAGCTGACCGAGGCCGAGGCCCGGTACATCGACCGCACCGCCGGCAAGTACCCGGGCTTTCCGCTCAGGGAGGGGCTGTGCCGCCTCAACGGCGCGCAGGCGCTGTGCTACGCCCGCTGCCGCAAGCTGGACAACGACATGGGCCGCGGCGAGCGCCAGAGCAAGCTGCTGGCCGCCATGGTGAAGCAGACGCGCAGCCTGAGCGCGGGCGACCTGCTGGGCGTCTTCCGGGAGCTTGAGGGCGCCTGGCGCTCCTCGCTCTCCGGCGGAGAGCAGCTTGGGCTGCTGCTCAAGTCGCTGTGGCTGCGCGGCGCGCAGGTGGAGCGCGCGGGCATGCCGTTTGAGGGCACCTGGAAATACGGCAACGCGGGCGACCAGGGCGGCGTCATCGCCGACCTGGACGAAAACCGCCGGGCGCTGCTTTCGCTGCTGGGCCTGCCCGATCCCGCCGAATAACCCCGTCATCCGCCGCGGCCCTGCCGCCTTTCGCAAGGAGCGTTTCGCATGCAAGAGGACCGAAAAACCATCTACCTCCGCCTGCTGGTGGAGATCGTCTGCGCCGCCGCCGCCGTCGCGCTCGCCGCGCTGCTGGGGCGGAGCGTGCTGGGCATCATGCTGCCGTTTATTCTGGCGTTCACCATGGCCTGGGCGCTCAACCCGGTCATCCAGATTTTGCAGCGCCGCCTGCGGCTGACGCGCAAGCTCTTTTCCTATATCCTCGTGCTGCTGATCTACGCGGTGCTGGGCGTGCTGGCGTTTGTCTTCGTCACGCAGATGATCGGCCAGCTGATCGACCTGGTCGGCGCGGTGCCCTCGATCGTGGCGCAGATGCAGAAGGCGTACAACGCCCTGATGCAGTATGTCCTGCAGCTGCTGGACATGCTGCCCCCCGGCTATGAGGAGGTTCGCCAGGAGGTGCTCTCGCTGTTTGCCACCGCATGGGACTGGCTGCGCAGCGTGATCACCCGGCTGGTCAGCGGCGCCGTGGGCATCACCAGCGGCGTGGCCATGGAGGTGCCCTCCTTCGTCATCTTCCTGACGGTGCTCATCCTCGCCAGCTGCATCATTACCACAGATTTCCCCAATCTGCGCGAAAATATCTACGCCTACCTCGGCTCGCGCGGCAAGCACTCGCTGCGCCTGATGGGCCACAGCTTCCGCACGGCGGTGCTGGGCTTCTTCCGCTCGCAGCTGATCTTCGCGCTGGTGGACATGGCCATCA
>JBJEYK010000315.1:0-3141 GCA_051886775.1 Candidatus Ventricola sp.
TGGAAAACCTGCTGGGCCGCACGGTCGTGGCGGAGAACCTGGACGCGGGCATCGAAATCATGCGCAGAGGGCGGCACGCCTTCCGCCTGGTGACGCTGGAGGGCGACGTCATGCACTCCGGCGGCTCGATGACGGGCGGCAGCGCAGCCTCGCGCATGACGAGCCTGCTCTCGCGCGAGCGCGAGATCGAGGAGCACGAGGCGCTGCTGCGCAAGCTCGATGGGCAGATGGCCGACTTTGCAGCCCGGCTGGAAAAGGGTGAGGCCTTCCGCCAGGCGATCAAGCAGCGCCGCGCACAGGCGTTCGACGCGCTGCATCAGGCCAGAATCGACGTGTCCATCGCCGCCGAGCGCGTGCGCACGGTGACGGAGCAGCGCGAGGCGCACGCGCAGCAGGAGCAGCGCTGCGACCTGCTGCGCGCGCAGATTGCCGAAAACCTGGCGCAGATCGACAGCCAGCTGGCCGGCGCGCGCAGCACGCAGGCGGGCGAGGAGAAGACCAGCGATGAGATGAACCGCCGCACCGCCGAGCTCAGCGACACGCTGTATGCACGCCGCGAGACGCTGGACGGCCTGCGTGAGGCGGAATCCGCGACGCGCGTTTCGCTGGCCGCCCGCGAGCGCGACCTCACGGCGCTGCTGGCCGACGGCACGCGCATGCGCCGTGAGCTGGAGGAGATCGCCGTGCAGCTGGGCCAGGCGGGGGAGACGCGCGAGAAGCTCATCCTCAGCCATCAGCAGGCGACACAGCAGCAGGCGCAGGGCGAAGCGCAGGCGCAGGAATGCGCAAGCCGGCTCGACGCCGCGCAGCAGAACCTGGCCGAAAGGCAGACGCTGCGCAATGAGCAGCAGGAGAGCATCCGCAGCCTGACCCAGGAGATCGATTCGCTGCACGAGACGCTCTCCCAGGATCAGGACAAGTGCCACAAGGCCGAGCTGGTGCTCAGCCGCACCCAGGCGGAGCTGACGCAGATGCAGCAGCGCATCTGGGACGAGTACGAGCTGACCTACGCCGGCGCGAAGGAGTATTTGCAGGAGCCGTTCGATCTGCCGGCGGCGGACAAGCGCACGGGCGATATTCGCCGCGAGATCCGCGCGATGGGGCCGGTCAACGTGACTGCGGTGGAGGACTACCGCGCCTGCCGCCAGCGCTATGACGAGCTGACCGGCCAGCGCGACGACCTGCTCAAGGCACAGGCGGATCTGATGGGCATCATCGACAGCCTGCAAAAGCAGATGGAGCGCCAGTTCATGGAGAATTTCCACCTGATGCAGCAATACTTCGCCGAGACGTTCAGCAAGCTTTTCGGCGGCGGGCACGCGCAGCTGCGCCTGCTCGACGAGAGCGACGTGCTCTCCTGCGGCATCGAGATCGAGGCGCAGCCCCCGGGCAAGAAGCTGCAGCTGCTCTCGCTGCTCTCCGGCGGCGAGCGCGCGCTGACGGCGATTGCGATCCTCTTTGCGATGCTGCGGCTCAAGCCGACGCCGTTCTGCTTCCTCGACGAGATCGAGGCCGCGCTGGACGACGGCAACATCTCCACCTTCGCCGACTACCTGCGGGAGTTCTCCCGCGACACGCAGTTCGTCGTCGTCACCCACAGAAAGGGCACGATGGAGCGCTGCGACAGCCTGTTTGGCGTGGCGATGGAGGAAAAGGGCGTCTCCAAGATGCTCAGCGTCGAGCTCAAGGACGTGGACGAGGCGGCGATGGCCTGAGTCAGCCGCGACACAAGAAAGGAATGAACGGATATGGCATTCTTTGGATTTGGCAAAAAAAAGGAAGAGCAGCAGCCTGAGCGCGTGGCCAGCCCCGCGGCGCCGCAGGAGACGGCTGCGGAGCCGGATGAGAAGAAGCAGGGCCTGCTTTCCAGGCTGTGGAACGGACTGGCTAAGACGAGAACCAACGTCGCCGGCAAGGTCGACGAGCTGGTGGAGGCGACGGAGGAGATCGACGACGACTTCTATGAGAACCTGGTGGACATCCTGATCATGAGCGATATGGGCGTGCGCACCAGCGACCGGGTCATCGAGGAGCTGCGCCGCCGCGTCGACGCGCAGCACATCACCGACGCCCGCAAGGCGCGCGAGATCCTCAAGCAAATTCTCAAGGAGATCATGGACATGCCGCGCAAGCCGCTGCGCTGGCCGATGGTGATGATGGTTGTCGGCGTCAACGGCGTGGGCAAGACGACCACCATCGGCAAGCTGGCCATGCGCTTCAAGGATGCGCGCCACAGCGTCGTGCTGGCCGCGGCGGACACCTTCCGCGCGGCGGCGGCGGATCAGCTGCAGATCTGGTCGGAGCGCGCTCAGGTGCCCATCGTGCGCCACGCCGAGGGCGCGGATCCCGCCGCCGTGGTGTTCGACGGCATCCAGAAGGCCAAGGCCACCGAGGCCGACCTGCTGATTGTGGATACCGCGGGCCGCCTGCACAACAAGAAGAACCTCATGGAGGAGCTGCGCAAGATTTCGCGCATCATCACCCGCGAGTATGAGCAGGCTGAGGTGCGCACGCTGCTGGTCATCGATGCGACGACCGGGCAGAACGGCCTGCAGCAGGCGCGCGAGTTCGCCAGCGTGGCGGATGTCTCCGGCATCGTGCTCACCAAGCTCGACGGCACCGCCAAGGGCGGCATCGCCGTGGCGATCATGGAGGAGCTCAGGCTTCCCGTGCTCTACATCGGCGTGGGCGAGGGCATCGAGGATTTGCAGGCGTTCGACGCGGATGCCTTCGTCGAGGCGATCTTCTGACCGACGCAACAACGCAAGGAGGAATGAGCCGTGCGGATTCTCAGGCGGTTTCTCGATTTCATCGCCTCGCGGCTGTTCGTGCTCACCGTCGTGTGCGCGCTGCTGATTATCGCCTTCTGCCTGGCGATGAACACGGCCAATATCTGGGTGCTCATCAGCGACGGGCTGGATGCGCGCGCGGGCGTGGTGCTCACGGGCGAGGGCAGCGAGGAGCTGACCCGGTATTTCCGGCAGGAGTACCTCGGTCAGGATCCCGTGCTCCAGGTCGGCCTGAGCGATGCCTCGCCTTACCGGGATTATGAAATCCGCGGCTATGACCACCGGGTGCGCATGGTGTCCGTCTGGGCGTGGCCGTGGGAGGACGTGGCGCGCGCGGAGATCATTGAGAGCG
>JBJEYK010000316.1:0-3125 GCA_051886775.1 Candidatus Ventricola sp.
TGGAAGTATTTACAGACCTGTCTATCTGGGCAGCGATTCGGAAAGCCATTGATTGCGTAAACGTGAACGCTTTTTCCGCGTGAAGTTTTTTTGATTTCTAGAGAGAAAAACCATTGGCGACCTCTAAAAACGACTTATTTGATGGTTTGGGCAAAAGATCCGCCCAAACCGCAAAAGGGTAGTTTTTAGAGGTGCCCATAAATATATTGGATTCCTGCGCTTATTCAGATACAAAGTGCAAGACAAAACAGCAGCCGGGAAATTGGGTGCATTTCTTGTTTGGTGGATGCAAAACAAGACGGTTTGCTATGCTGTTTTGCGAATCGAACCCGTTTCAATCGCAGGCTGCTTTGAAACCGCTTGGGGGCTGGAATCTGAGGCTGCCAATCCTGGGATCTCGCATGGTCGCACTGTCGGCGCCCCCTGCGATTCCTGAAGCAGCGCCTGCGGATGAGGTTTCTGCCTGAGGGATCGGAACTGTCAAGGAGCAATCCTTGATTGCGGCTATGACAGTTCCCGGAATTCCATCCCCCAGACACCCCTGCTCGATTCGCGCTGATGAAAGCACCTTGAATTGAACAGGTTCAGTCCTCCGTGGTGATTTTCACCATCATTTCGACATCCGTATTGGTCACGCGGATATCGAGCAGCACGGCGCCCGGGGCGAGCGGCATCAGCTCAATGACGGCGCGACCCTCGGCGTCGAACGCGCCGATGCTGTCGATGCGCATGAGATCCTCGTGTGCGCCGGTGACCTCGAGCGCATAGCACTCAAAGTCGCCGCCCTGGGCCTGCACGGTCAGGGTCAGGTTCTCGCCCGTCTTCGCCTGTACGGCGGCCGGGGCCGAGAGGCCCGTGAGTCGCGCCATGCGCATGCATTCGAGCGAGGTTTCCTCGCTGGGCACGCCGGCGTAGCTCGTCACGCCGCCGGAGACGGCGACCGTGATTGCGCGCGGCAGGCTGCCCGCAGGCGACAGGCGGAATACCGTCGCAAGGACGGTGTCCGTGTCGCCGTAGCGCTCCGGGTTTTCAGCCCGGGCGGTGAAGCCCGCGCCGATGGAGACGGTTTCTTCGCTTACGCTTTCCACGCACACAGGCTTGCTGAAGGCGAGCTCCACCTCCTCGCCGTAGTGCGCGGCGTAGACGAGGTGCGGCGCCTCATAGCTGACGATGCTCTGGTGCACCTCGGTCTGCGGCGGCGGGACGACCATCCAGTCGCTCTGTGCCGTCTCGTAGCCTTCCTTCTCGTAGGTGACCATCCAGTCGCCCTCCGGCACATACCACTCGTAGTAGCCCTGCGCGTCGGTCAGCGTCGGGTTCTCCTGGTCATAGGGCTCCGCGTCCCAGAGGACGACGGCACCCGTCGCGTCGCGGGTGTAGGCCGTCGCCGTCACACCCTCGATGCGGTTGCTCCACATCGCCTCGTAGACGTAGCCGGACGGATCCGGGTTGCCGTTGTTGGGCGCCTCGATGCCCGGCTTCTTTTCCTCCTCTTTCTTCTCCTCTTCCTTCTCGTCGTCGGGCTCGCACTCGGTGTTCTTCAGTATCTCGTACTCTTTGCGGATCTCATCATAGCTCTGATGGAATTCCTCGTAATACTGCTTGCCGATCGTGTTGATCGTCTCCTGCAGATAGTCGAGGAGGGTATCCATCCCGTTCTTGGTTTCCTCCTCAATCTGCACATCCACCTCATCGAGCTCCTGCTGCGCCTCGCGCAGCAGTTCCTCGGCCTTCTGCCGTTCCATCTCCTCATCGTGGGCCTGCCTGACCGCCTTGATCATCTCCTTGGCCATCTCGATCTCGTCGAGCGTGTATTCCGTCAGGTCGTGAACCTCGATGCCCAGCGAGGCCAGCTGCGCCAGCAGATCGACGAGCGCCGTCTGCGCCTCGGCGCTCAGCGGCTTTCCATCCTGAATCGCCTTCTCGATCACCTCGATCGCTTTGTTGCCGGCATCCGCGTTCTCCGTCCACCAGTTCTTCAGGTTGGTGAGGGCGTTGTAGTCCCCCTTGAGCGAGAGGAACTCCAGCTGATCGTCGATGTTCTTCTGTGTCTTTTCCACAAGGGTCTTATACAGGTCGACCGTGTCCTGCTTGACCTTCCGGAGCCCCTTGAGCTCGTCGCTCTGCTTGGCGAACTGCCGGATGGCCTTGAGCCCCTCTGGACTGATCAGGTCGGGCACGGCCGCCAGGATACCCTCGACCGTCGCCTTCCGTGCGTATTCGTCGGCGACCGCGGTGCAGCGCTGATACAGGTTGGCGTATTGCGCGGCGAGCTCAGAGAGGCACGCCAGCCGCTTGGGCGACGTCTCCGTCTGAATCTCCCGGAGCACCTGCTGCCACTGCGTGTCCACGCTGTTGCGCAGATTGTAGGTGGCGGCCATCATGATGTCATAGGTGTAGACCTCCACGACCGCGCCGGCCATGCCGGTCACGATATCGACCAGCATCATCGTGCCGATGGCAATCATCTGCTGCGAGAGCACCGCATAGTCGTCCGCATCCGCGCTGGCCTTGACGATCAAGCCGCTGCGCACCGCCGCGGTGCGCAGCATGTTCGCCTGCACGTCATTGCCGAGCTTATAGGTCGTCGCGTCCTCTGCACTGACGAAGACCAGATAGACGCTCCCGGGCTGATCCGCCTCGCCCATCAGGAAGGCCATGCTACCATCCTCGAATTTCCGGCTGGCGAGCGCCTCGTCCTGCAGGCGGAGCATGTCTATCTCCACCCTGCCCATTTCAAGGCACACGGACGACGTGGAAATCGTCTCCCCGTCCATGCAAAGGGTCACGTCAAATTCAACGGCGTCGTCGGTCAGGATCGCGCTGTCCATCCGGGGCACAAAGCTGAGCGCCCTTGCGGTCTCCTCCTCGTCGACCAGATCGAGCACGGGCGGCTCCGGCAGCGGTATCAGGCGCCAGTCGAGCCGGATCGTGTCGGTCATCGAGGCGCGGGGGAATTCGCCGCTCGCCGTGAAGGCGCCGGTCTTCTCGCTGTAGGTGCAGGGGATGACGACCTCGTCGCCTGTCTTGAGGCCCAGCACCAGGTCGAGCGCCTCGATGCGCTCACTGTGATCAAAGGTGAAGCTGAAGGTGAAGGCGCTGCCCGGCAGGTAGCTGTAGCTCAG
>JBJEYK010000317.1:0-3124 GCA_051886775.1 Candidatus Ventricola sp.
AACCGTCCTCTACCTTCGCGCAGATGGCCTGAAAGATGGGCTTTACATACGGCCACGCAGCGGGGCTGCCGCCGGGCATCATGCTCGGCCCCTTCAGCGCGCCCTCCTCGCCGCCGGACACACCGGTGCCGATATAGAGCTTGCCCTTCGACTCGACATATGCCGTTCTGCGGACGGTATCGGGGAAGTGCGAGTTGCCGCCGTCGATGATGATATCGCCGTCATCAAGCAGCGGCAGCAGCTTCTCGATCATGTCGTCCACCGCCTGTCCGGCTTTGACCATCATGAAAACCTTGCGAGGCTTTTCCAAAGCCTCAACAAGTTCTTCAAGGCTGTGGCAGCCGATGATGTTCCTGCCTGCGGCTCTGCCGCTCACAAATCGATCCACTTTTTCCGTCGTACGGTTGAACACGGCCACGGTGAAACCCCTGGACTCCATGTTCATGACCAGATTTTCGCCCATAACGGCAAGGCCGATCAGGCCGATGTCTGCTTTTTTCATCTCTGCACCCTCGCGTTTCCCTTGTAGATGTCCCAGACCTGCTTTTCATCGGCAGGCTCGGCATAGTCGTTGAGGCTCGAAGCCGCCAGCACGCCGCTGGCCCAGCCGAATTGCAGGCACTGTTCCGGCTCCCAGCCGTTCAGCACACCGTAGAGAAGGCCGCCCGAGAAGCCGTCGCCGCCGCCGATGCGGTCCATAACCTGAATTTCGCGCGGCTCTTCCACATACCATTCGTCCCCGGCCAGCACGATCGCGCCCCAGAGGTGTTCGTTGGCCGAGATGACCTGCCGCAGCGTGGTGGCGAACATCTGCGCGTTCGGATACTTCTGCTTCACCTGCGCGATCATCGCCTTGAAGGATTCGATCTTCGCCGAAAGATCCCTGCCGCCTGCCTCCGGGCCTTTGAAGCCAAGGCAGAGCTGGAAGTCCTCCTCATTGCCGATGAGAATATCGGCGCACGACGCGATCTCATGGAATGCCCGAGAAAGTTCCTCCTCGCGTCCCTTCCAGAACGTCGCGCGATAGTTGAGATCAAACGAAACAAGCGTGCCGTACTGCTTGGCAGCCTTTGCAAGTGCAAGGCAGCACTTCGTCGTGTCCTCGCTCATTGCTGCGTTCAGTCCGGAGATGTGCAGAATGCCGACGCCCTCGGCGCCAAAGATGCGCTCGACGTCAAAGTCATCGGCGCTGATGGTGCGGCCGACCTCGCCCGCACGGTCATTCCACACGCGCGGTGCGCGCAGGCCAAAGCCGGAATCTGCGATGTTGAACTGGTGGCGGTAGCCCCACGGGCCGCCCTGCTCAACTTCAAGCCCCTCAAAACGGATGTTCCTCGCGCGCAGCTGGCGCTTGATGAGATCCGCCATCGGGCTGCCCTTGACGAATTTCGTCAGAACAAGGCACTCGCGGCCAAGCGAGGATGCGATATTCAGCACGTTCGACTCTGCGCTTGTCGCCTGCAGGTAAAAAAGGTTGCTGTTTTGTACCGCCATTCGGTTTTCCGGCGTGATGCGCAGGCCCATGCTGGTGGGACTGGCGATGGCATAACGGTATTCTTTTTTCAGATTCATAACTCTACCTCCAGATCTTTTGGATGAATGGTTCAAAAATCAAACAGGGTGTTAAGCCAGTTGATGCAAAGCGGGAACCACTGATCCATGTTGGTTGGATAGTTCTGCTCATAGTAGCTCGTCAGCGGCGTACACATGGACATTCCGTGAGAGCCGTTGCCAAAGATATGCAATTCAAAGGGAACGCCGGTTTTATACAGCTTTTCTGCAAAATGGATATTTTCCAGCACGTTCAGGAAGTCCTCACGGCCTTGCCAGATGAAAGCCGGAGCGGTATCGGAGCTGATGTAGTTGACGGTGACGGCCTCCGGGCAAACCTCACCGGCGAGCATCGCGCCGCAGGAGCAGGCGACCTTGCCGGTGCTTTTGGTGGCTGTCACGGATTCAGAGCCTTCAACGGCGAACTCTCCGGTTGTGGCGTAGCACATGACCATGGCGTTCGGCTTGTTGCCACCCTCGGGGATACCAAGCCGCTGGCACAGACCGGGCGTATTCCACTGCGTGCCGAGCAGTGAGCAAAGATGTCCGCCGGCGGAGAAGCCGCAGATCGCAATCCGGTCTGGGTCGATTTGCCATTCTTCAGCGTGGCTGCGCACAAACCAGACAGCCTTGGATATCTCCTCCAGCGGTTGGGGATAGGCGGAGCGGTCGCCCACAGAGTAGCGCAGAACGAAAGCATCATAGCCCTTTTGCATAAAGGACAGTGCTACAGGCTCTCCTTCACGGTCTGCTAGATACGAATACGCTCCACCGGGGCAGACGATCACAGCCGGTCGGCGCGCGGGCTCCCACTCTTCGTTTAAATTCCGCAGAACAGTGGAACGGATAAAACGATAGCTGGTCAAAGAAACGCTTTGATCGTCGGAAAAATAGAATACTTCGTTCTTCATAGGTACTCCTTTCAATATGTAACGCCGGACCGACCGCGTTGCGGGCGGTCCGGCGGAATAGAACTCTGAAACCGCGGTATTACTTGCCGCGGATGGACAGGAAGTTCATCACAGCGTGTGACAGCTTCAGCACGTCACTGACCTTGATTGATTCATGCAGAGAATGCGCATTCTTTTCTCCGACACCGAAGTTGATGGCGGGCACGCCCATGATGTTGCGGTAGAAACCGATGTCACAGGCAGCATTGAACACACCGATTGTGCCGGGCAGATCCGCGTCGACTGCGGCCTGATGAAACTCCTGCACCAGCGGATCGTTTACATCAGTTACACCCGCCATAACGTCGAACGTAAATTCGATCTTATAATGACCGGCCAGATCGGGATCGGCGGCGAGAGCGTCCTCGATCCGCTTGCGCTCCACGGCGTTGATGTTGTAGTCTTCGCCCGGGAATACGCCGTAAACCATCTGCGTGAAGGCTTCGGTGGGTACGGTCGCGGGCCAGTTGCCGGCATGGATCATGCCGATGTTCAGCGGGGGTACTTCGTCCTCGAAATACTGAACCGGGTGCTCCTTGAGCCATGCGCAGTATTCTGCATGTGCCGCCCGAACGTCGGCAATCGCCTTCTGCAGGAAGTCGTAGGCGCTGGCGAATTTGGAT
>JBJEYK010000318.1:0-3114 GCA_051886775.1 Candidatus Ventricola sp.
AGGAGAACAGCGCGACCGTGCGCTGGTGCATCACGCCATAGGCGATGACCTCGGGATTGCGGTCGAACAGGGCAATGAGGTGCGGCGAGAAGATGAAGATCAGCACGCCGATGCACTCCGCCAGCGCGACCGTGCAGCCAAGCCCCACGCGCACGCCCTGCTTCACGCGGTCGTAGCGCTTTGCGCCCAGGTTCTGGCCGACGAACGTGGTCAGCGCCATGTTGAAGCAGGTGATCGGCAGGAAGGTGAAGCCCTCGATGCGCGAGTGTGCGCCGCAGCCGGCCATGGCCGCCGCGCCAAAGGCGTTGATGTTGGCCTGCACCACGACGTTGGCCACGGCGATGATGCTGTTGGCCAGGCCGGCGGGCACGCCGTTTGCCAGGATCTCGCGCAGGGCGCGCGGGTCGAAGCCGATGCAGCGCAGGCGCACGCGGTAGTCGCGGTCGCTGCGCGTGAGGCGATAGAGGCACAGCAGCGTGGAGATGATCTGCGAGATTGCCGTGGCCGCCGCTGCCGAGCCGACGCCCAGCCCCAGCACGCCGACGAACAACAGGTCGAGACCGATGTTGATCACCGAGGAGAGGATCAGATAGTACAGCGGATGGCGGCTGTCGCCGACGGCCTGCAGGATGCCCATGCACACGTTGTAGAGCACAAACGCCATCGAACCGAAGAAGTAGGTGCGGAAGTAGCTGATCGACTGGGGCAGCACGCCCTCGGGCGTGCCCATCATCCGCAGCAGGATCGGCGTCAGGCTCACGCCCGCGGCGGTGAGCAGCAGCCCGGCGGCCAGGCCCACGGCCAGCATCGTGTGGATGCTTCGCTGCACGCGCTCGGTGTCGCGCGCGCCGTAGTGCCGGGAGACGACCACGCCCGCGCCTGCGGCCAGGCCGTTGAAAAAGCCGATGAGCAGATGAATCAGGTTGCTCGACGAACTGACGGCGGCCAGCGCCTCGCTGCCCAGGAAGTTGCCCACGATCAGCGAATCCGCCGTGTTGTACAGCTGCTGGAACAGGTTGCCCAGCATCAGCGGCAGGGCAAAGGCGATGAGCTGGCGGGCGATCGGCCCCTCGGTCATCAGGGTGGAGCGCTCGGGCTTGACAGGGCGGCGCATGGCGGCAGTACCTCCAATGGATGTGATGATGATGCGGCGGATGAACGCGCGAAGCGGAGAAGGGTTGAAATCCCCCATCGTTCCCCAATCGTTCCCCCATCGAGAAGCGATCAAAGGAAAGCGGTCAGGGCGCGAAGCGAGACCTGACGGGCAATGAAAGCGGCTCTCCATCGAGCCGCAGAAAAACACAAGCATCCCTATTATACGCCTTTTGGAGCGCGCTTTCAATGCCGGGGCATGCAAAAGCGGCGAAGCCCGAAGGCTCCGCCGTATCATATCCAAGGATCAAATCGAGAAGCCGCCAAGGAACGCCTCGCCCGCCTCGATGGAGGCCATCACGCGCGCGGGCGCCGGGCCGCCCGGCACGTCGCGCAGGCTCACGCAGGCGCGCATGGAGCAGGCCTCGTACACATCCTGCTCGAACAGCGCGGAGAACGTCTTCAGCTCGTCCAGGCTCAGGTCGAGGATGGCCTTGTTTTCCTTGACGCAGTGCAGCACCAGATGGCCGATGACCGCGTGCGCGTCGCGGAAGGGCATGCCCTTTCTGACCAGGTAGTCGGCGGCGTCGGTTGCGTTGGTGAAGCCGCCCTCCGCGCCGCGCGCCATGGTGTCGGTGCGGAAGGTGCAGGCGGCAAGCATCGCGTTGAACACGACGAGCGACTTGACCAGCGTGTCGCGCGCGTCGAAGAGCGCCTCCTTGTCCTCCTGCATGTCCTTGTTGTAGGCCAGCGGCAGCCCCTTGAGGGTGGTCAGCAGGCCGGTCAGGTCGCCGTAGACGCGGCCGGTCTTGCCGCGGATCAGCTCAGCCACGTCGGGGTTCTTCTTCTGGGGCATGATGGACGAGCCGGTGGCAAAGCCGTCGTCCATCTCCACGAAGCGGAACTCGTGCGAGTTCCACAGGATCAGCTCCTCGCAGAAGCGGCTCAGGTGCATCATGCACGCCGAGGCGGCGTAGAGGTAATCGCACACGAAGTCGCGGTCGGACACGCCGTCCAGGCTGTTTGGGCTGATGGCGGAGAAGCCGAGCAGCTGCGCGACCAGCTCGCGGTCGAGCGGGTAGGTCGTCCCGGCCAGCGCGCCGGAGCCGAGCGGCATCACGTCGGCGTGCGCGTGCACCTCCTTCATGCGCTGCATGTCTCGGGTAAACATCTGGAAATACGCCATCATGTGGTGCCCCAGCGTGATGGGCTGCGCGCGCTGCAGGTGGGTGTAGCCGGGCATGATCGTCTCCGTATGGGCGCGGGCGATGCCAAGCAGCGTGCGGCACAGCTCGGCCATCAGGCCGGCGGCCTCCTTCGCCGCGTCCTTGACGTACATGCGGCAGTCCAGCGCTACCTGGTCGTTGCGGCTGCGGCCCGTGTGCAGGCGCTTGCCCGCCTCGCCGATGCGTTCGATGAGCAGCTTTTCCACGTTCATGTGGATGTCCTCAGCGTCCAGCTCGAACTGCACGCGGCCGGCGGCGATGTCCGCGTCGATGGCTTTGAGACCTGCGACGATGGCGTCCGCGTCGGCCTGGGGGATGATGCCCTGGCGGCCCAGCATGGTCGCGTGCGCGATGGAGCCGGCGATGTCCTGATGTGCCAGCCGCTGGTCGAAGGTGATGGAGGAGTGGAAGTCGTCGACAAGCCCGTCGGTCTTCTTTTCAAAGCGTCCGCCCCAGAGTTTCATAGCGTTGCCTCCTGATCAAAAAGGGCTGTAAGGTGGTCACCCTGCAGCCCTTGGTTGGAATATGGGGGATTAGATGCCGGCCTTTTGCTTCATCATCGCCTGCACCTTGATTGGCAGACCAAAGAGGCTGATGAAGCCGGCGGAGTCCTTGTGGCTGTACATTTCGCCCGAGTCGCCGAAGGTGGCGATATCCTCGGAATAGAGGGTGTAGGGCGAGGTCACGCCGGCGCCGATGCAGTTGCCCTTGTAGAGCTTGATGCGGGAGGTGCCGGTCACATACTGCTGGGTCACGTCGACGAACGCGCTCATGGCCTCGCGCAGCGGGGTGTACC
>JBJEYK010000319.1:0-3084 GCA_051886775.1 Candidatus Ventricola sp.
ATCGGCGTCTGAATCTGCTCCTCCTCCTCAAAGGAGAGCGTCTTCCTCTCCCCGAGGAAGCAGCGCTTGAACCAGCGCACGAGGAAGAACTGCTTTTTCTGCTTTTTCATGCTGCTCCTCCTCACTTGTCCACGCGCACGCGCGGGTCGACCAGGCCATAGCTGATGTCCATGATCAGCGAGCCCATCAGCGCCACGACGGTATAGAACATCTGAATCGCCAGCACCAGCTCAAAGTCGAGGTTGTTCAGCCCCGTCCAGTACAGCTTGCCCATGCCGTTGAGCGAGAAGGTCGTCTCCACGATGACCGAGCCGGAGAAGATGCTGATGAACCAGCCGATGATCGAGGTGACCACCGGCAGCAGCGCGTTGCGCCAGGCATGGGAGTAGATGACCACCTTTTCCTTGAGGCCCTTGGCGCGCGCGGTGCGGATGTAGTCCATGCTCAGCGCGTCGATCATCGCCGAGCGCACATAGCGCGTCATGCCGCCCAGGGAAGCGAACGTCATCACGATGACCGGCAGCGTCACATGGTAGAGCATATCGCAGAATTCCTGCCAGCCGCTTGTGTAGATGGCGCCTGCCGTCTTTGTGCCGGAGATCGGGAAGATGCGGAAGAACACGCAGAAGAAGAACATGAAGATCAGCGCGATGATGTAGATCGGGATGCTGTAGCCCAGCATCGTGACGACCTGCACCGCGTTGTCCAGCTTCTTCCCCTTGTGCACCGCGCAGTAGATGCCCAGCGGAATGGTGATGCCCAGCGCCAGGATTGTGGAGAAGATGTTGATGAAGATGGTGTTCTTCATCGGATCCTTGATGACCTCAACGACGCTCTGCTTGAAGAACTGCGAGGTGCCGAAGTTGCCCTCGATCAGGCCGTTGAATTCGCCGTTCATGTCCGGCCACAGGCCCATCCAGCGGGCGTAGCGGATGACCAGCGGATCATCCAGGCCCATCTGCTTGCGCAGGTTCTGATAGAGCACCTGATACTCGTCCGGCTTGAGCGACTTCTTCTGCGCCTCCAGCTGGGCGCGCGCCGGGTCGGAGGGAATCAGGTTGTACAGCGCATACATCAAAAATGAGACGATCAGAAACACCAGCGCCATATATCCGATGCGCTTGGCGATGTATTTGCCCATCTCACCCATCCTTTCTGCTTTCTTGATCTCAGCTGTCCGGGAACAAGGCCTCTGCCTTTTTTCGCGCGGCAGACAGCGCCCCTTGTCAAGGGCAAAGCCCTTGTTCCGCTATCAGCGAAACGGGGGCGGGCGCTTCGCCCGCCCCCTGAAGCTCCTGATTACTCAGCCACGGTGCAGTACAGAATCGCCTGCTGGAAATCCCAGAAGGAATCCTGCTCGTAGCCCTCCAGCCAATCCGGGTACATGGTGACGTACACGTTGGCATAGAGCGGCACCTCCGGCAGCACCTCGTTCCACTTCTTGATGAACTCGCGCCAGATGGTCAGGTAGCCCTCCGTGTCGTCGGACTCAACGGTGTACACCATGTCCATGGACAGCTTGTCAAGCTCCTCATCGAAGATGTAGTTCTCGTTGTAGCCCTGCTTGACATACATGGAGTCGGGATCGGCATTGAACTGATAGGAGTAGTCGTACGCGGGCACGAAGCCGGTGGCCAGGTTGTACATGCCGTACGTCTTCACGGCGTACTGCGCGCCCTGGCTCTCGTCGCGGTAGATGTAGTTGAGCAGCTCGGAGAAGGTCATCACGCTCTGGTTGATCTTCATGCCGGCCTTAGCCACATCCGGGTTCTCCGCCAGCATGACCTTGAGCAGCTCGGACACCGGGTTGCCCTCGGAGGAGGCCCACTCGATGCGCAGCGGCATCAGGATGGTGCCGTCGGCCAGGGTCACGTTGCCGGCGTAGTCGCCCGCCTGCTGGGCGGTGACCTTCTTATAGCGCACGCCCTCGGTGTAGTCGGTGCCGTCGGCGTTATAGACCCAGCCGTCCTCGACCAGCAGCGCCACGGCGTCGTCGAAGCTGTAGGCGTAGTCGTTCAGGTTCTCGTCGAGCCACTCCTCGGACTCCTGATACTGCCACAGGCCGGTGCCGTACGGGCCGTTCACGACGCCGCCCCAGCCCTGGCAGAAGGTGTTGGCGAACTCGTTGCGATCCAGCAGCAGGGCGACCGCCTTGCGCACAGCGGTGAACTGCGTCGGGCCGAAGTCGCACTGGAACATGATCTTGCCGTAGCCGGCGCGGTCGAACTGCACGTAGTTAAAGCCGCCGTCCTCGACGATATCCAGCGCGGTGTTGATGTCGTCGCCGTCGGTGATGGTGTCGTAGAAGTTGAAGGCGCCGGTCTTGATGCCGTCAGCCCAGGTCGCATCCTCGGCCTTGGTGATGACGATCTTCTCGATGCTCGGCTTCACGCCCTCGAAGTTGCCGGCGTAGTTCGGGTTGATGGTCAGGGTCGCCTGGAGCGCGCCCTTGTCATATTCCACCAGGTTGTACGGGCCGGCGGTCACGCGGTTGCCGGTGGCAAAGCGCGCGGCCTCGATGTCCGGCTGGACATTTGCCTGGGTGAAGTCGCCGGTGAAGTAGCAGCCCTCGCCGTCGTCAGCGACGTCGATGTCGCTGCCGAACCAGTAGTGCACGTTCATCGGATACGCAGCAGCGTAGGTCAGATCATAGTAGTACGGCAGCTTCTCCGCCATGATCTGGATGGAGAAGGTGTACTCGTCCACGATGCGCAGGCCGGAGACCGCCGTCGCCTCGCCATTCTGGAACTCGGCAGCGCCCACCACCGTCTCGCTCATCGCCGTACGCACGCCCATGTCCAGCGCGACCTGCGTGCAGCGGAAGAGCGTGTCGACCACATAGTCCTTCGCGGTGATCGGCTCGCCGTTGTTGTACACCAGGCCCTCGTTGATGGTCACGGTGAAGGTCTTGGTGCCGTCCTCGTTCATGGCGGTGCTCAGATCCGCCACGATCGTGGGATTGACCACGAACTCACCGCCCTGATTCGAGGCGATGGTGTTGTAATCGTCCATCAGCTCGCGGACCATCTTGTCCGCGGCGTTGTTGGTCCACATCTCGCGGCCCCAGTCGCCCGAAAGCTCGGT
>JBJEYK010000320.1:0-3077 GCA_051886775.1 Candidatus Ventricola sp.
TATGCCCGAGCTGAGCCACCGCGTTCAGACGTTTACAGATTCCGTGATCCGGCGCATGACCCGCATCAGCGACGAGGTCGGCGCAATCAATCTTTCCCAGGGCTTCCCGGATTTCCCGCCGCCCAGGGCCATCACCGACCGCCTGCGCGAGGTGGCCGACGAGGGCCCGCACCAGTACTCCGTCACCTTCGGCGCAGAAAACTTCCGCGAAGCGCTCGCGCGCAAGCAGGGCCGCGCCTATGGCCGCGCCATCAACCCCGACACCGAGGTGCTGGTCACCTGCGGCGGCACCGAGGCGATGATGAGCGCCATGATGACCGTCTGCAATCCCGGCGACAAGGTCGTCGTATTCTCCCCGTTCTACGAGAATTACGGCGCGGACGCGATTCTCTCCGGCGCGGATCCCATCTTTGTGCCGCTGGTGCCGCCCACGTTCGACTTCGACCGCGGCGTGCTGGAAGACGCCTTCCGCCAGCATCCGAAGGCCATCATCGTCTGCAACCCGTCCAACCCCTGCGGCAAGGTCTTCACCAAGGAGGAGCTTTTGTTCATCGGCGGCCTGTGCAATCAGTACGACGCCTATCTGATCACCGACGAGGTGTACGAGCACATCGTCTTCGCGCCGTACCGGCATGTGTACGCCGGCTCCCTGCCGGAGATCGCCGACCGCGTGATCTGCTGCTCCTCGCTGTCCAAGACATATTCCATCACCGGCTGGCGTCTTGGCTACCTGATCGGCCCGGAGAACGTGATCGAGGGCGCGAAGAAGGTGCACGACTTCCTGACCGTGGGCGCTGCTGCCCCGCTGCAGGAGGCGGCTGTGGTCGGCCTGGAGTTCCCGGATTCGTACTACGACGAGCTGACCGCGCTGTATACGAAAAAGCGCCAGATCTTCCTGGACGGGCTGGATCGCATCGGTCTCAAGCACACCGTGCCCCAGGGCTCCTACTTCGTGATGGTGGACATCAGCGAATTCCAGCAGAGCGGCATGCGCTTCCATGGCAAGAGCGACATGGAGTTCTGCGAATGGATGATCCGCAATGTCGGCGTGGCCGCCGTGCCCGGCTCCAGCTTCTTCCGCGAGCCGGTCAACCACCTGATCCGCCTGCACTTCGCCCGCAGCGAGGAGACGCTGCAGGAGGCGATCGACCGCCTGGCCCGCATTCCCGGGCTGCTCAAGTGATATGTACACCACGGATGTGATCGCGCTGCCGCGCTTCTGCCTGGGCAGCGGCACGCTCTCGCGCTTTCCGGCACTCTGCTGCGAATATGGCCGCTCGTTTGCCGTGGTCGGCGGCGTGACGGCCATGGAGCGCGCGCTCCCCACCCTGCGCGCGGCGATCGAGGGCACCGGCCTGACGCTGCTGGGGGCGTTCCCCTTCGGCGGCGCGTGCACCTTCACCGCCATGGATCGCCTGGCGGACAGGCTTGCGCCCCTTGCGCCGGACTTTCTCGTCGGCATGGGCGGCGGCAAGGCCATCGACACGGCCAAGGGCATAGCCGCCCGGCTGGGCAAGCCGCTGGTGAGCGTGCCGACGCTCGTATCCAACTGTGCGCCGATCACGGCGCTGTCCGTCGTCTACCGCGAGGACGGCCCGTTTGACCGCTTTGTCTTCTACGACGCGCCGCCCGCGCTGACGCTGGTCGACCTCACCTTCGCCGCCAATGCGCCGGTGCAGTACCTGCGCGCCGGGCTGGGCGACACCCTCGCCAAGCATCTGGAGTGCACGTTCTCCGCGCGCAGCGACGTGCTGGGCGTGACCATGGACCACATGTCCGCCATGGGCGCGGCGCTCTCCTCCACCTGCTACGACCCGATCCTGCAATATGGCAGGCAGGCGATGGACGAGGTGCTCCGCGGCGAGGCCGGGCCTGCGCTGGACATCTGCGCGCGAAGCGTGATCGTCTCCGCCGGGCTGGTGTCGCTGATGGCCAACGACGACTACAACTGCGCCCTGGCGCACGCGGTATGCTACGGGCTGCAGCGCTTCCCCCACGTGGAGGCGGAATGCCTGCACGGCGACCTGGTCGCCTACGGCGCGCTGGTGCAGCTGATGCTCGACGGCGACGAGGCGCGGGCCAGGGCGTTGCGCAGCTTCCTGGTCTCGCTGGGCACGCCGGTCACGCTGGCGCAGATGCGCGTGCCGCTTGGGCGCGAGGCGCTTGCCGACTGCCTGACCGAGGCCACCACCGGCCCAGACATGGCGCACATCCCCTATCCGATCACGCGGGACATGGTCTATAACGCCATGCTCCGCGTCGAAGCACTGGCCTGACGGCTGACCCCCCACCCGACACCCACGAAGGAGGCATTCCCTTGCTCGCCAACATCGAAAGGCTGCTCGTCAAGTACGGCATGAACTTCGTCAACGGCCTGGGCACGACGCTGCTGCTGGCGCTGGTTTCCGTGTCCATCGGCTGCGTCATCGGCGCGTTCGTCGCGATCATGCGCCTGTCCAAGTCGAAGATTCTCAACACCATCGCGGCGGTCTACACCGAAATCATCCGCGATACCCCGCTGCTCTTGCAGCTGTATTTCTTCTACTTCCTGCTGCCCGATCTGCTGCCCGCGCTCAAGCTCTCGAAATTCACCTGCATCGCCGTCGCGCTGCTGATCAACTCCGGCGCGTACATGTCCGAGATCTTCCGCTCCGGCATCCAGTCGATCGACCGCGGCCAGACCGAAGCCGCCCGCTCGCTGGGCCTGTCCTCCAGCCAGACCATGCTGCGCATCGTCCTGCCGCAGGCGTTCAAGAACGTGCTGCCGGCCATGTGCAACGAGTTTGTCGCCATCACCAAGGAGACCTCCCTGGCCTCCACGTTCTACGTCGGCGACCTGATGACGCAGTATCAGACGATCTCCGGCAAGACCTACCTCGTCCTGGAGCCGCTAATCATCATCGGCGTCATCTACTTCGTCGTCACCTTCACGATGAGCAAGCTCATCGCCGTGCTGGAAAGGAGGCTCAAGACCGATGACTGAGCAGTTTGATTACAGAACCGCCCCCGAGCTCATCCGCGTCGAGGATCTGCACAAGGACTTCGGCTCCCTCAAGGTGCTTGCCGGCATCACGGAG
>JBJEYK010000321.1:0-3067 GCA_051886775.1 Candidatus Ventricola sp.
GGCATCTGCGCGCCGTCCTCCCAGTAGACCTTGTAGCCGTTGTACTGCGGCGGGTTGTGGCTGGCGGTGATGACGATGCCGGCGATGGCGTGCAGGTGACGCACGGCGTAGGAGAGCACCGGCACCGGGCGCAGCTCGTCGAACAGGCAGACGTTGATGCCCTCGTGGCAGAGCACGAGCGCGGCGGCCTTGGCGAACTCCGGGCTCATGCGGCGGGAGTCGTAGGCGATCACGACGCCGCGGCGGGCGTATTCGGGGCTCTGGCTGTTGATGTAGTCGGCAAAGCCCTTGGTCGCCCTGCGCACGTTGTACAGGTTCATGCGGTTGGTGCCCGCGCCGAGCACGCCGCGCATGCCGGCTGTGCCGAAGGACAGCTCGGTGTAGAAGCGATCCTCGATTTCCTTTTCGTTGCCCTCGAGCGCCTTGAGCTCGGCGACGGTCGCCTGGTCGTCGGCAAAGTCGCGCAGCCAGGCCTCGTACTGCTCACGATACGTCATGATTCCATCCTCCGTTGTATGATCGAATTGGTTTTCGCCGGCTAACGTGCCGGGGCCGAAAGGGTGCAGAAACACCTGTGTCAATTATATAGCAAATCGCATGAATTTGAAAGGGGAAATCTGCCGGATCCGGCATTTTTTCCCGGAAAACGCCCTTGTCCGGCGGGGAAAAGCTGTGTATAATAGGCAGCAGCAATGCAAGGAGGATTAAATAATGAAGGAAAACTGGGACCTGTCCGTATTCTATCAGGGCTTTGACGATCCGGCGTTTGCCGCGGATCTTGCGTCCCTGCCCGAGCAGATCGAGGCGGCGCGCCGGGCCGTCGGCGAGGAGACCGGCGACGAGGCTGGAAAGCTCCGCAGCCTGATTGGCCGGCTTGAGCAGATCAACGAAAGAACCGAGCGGCTTCATCTGATGATCAACCTGACGCTCGCCTGCGACGCGGAGAACGAGGCGGCCAACGCCGCGATCACGCCGCTGATGCACGCCCTGATGGCGCTCCGGCAGCTGAACATCGCGTTCTCCCGCTATGCGGCGACGATCGGCAACCTGGACGAGCTGATCAGCGGCGACGAGGTGCTGCGCGCCAACGGCTTCTTCCTGCGCCGCAGCGCGCAGGCCGCCCGTCACATGCTGCCCGAGACGATCGAGGGGCCTGTGCTGCGGATGCAGCTCTCCGGGGGCGAAATGTTCTCGCAGCTGCGCGACAAGCTGGATGCCACGCTGGAAATCGACTTCCGCGGCGAGAAGCTGCCGCTGTCCGCCGTGCGCGCGCTGGCCTATGACGCCGACGCGGCGACCCGGCGCGAGGCCTACGAGGCGGAGCTGGCCGCCTATGCGAGGATTGAGCTTCCCATGAGCTACTGTCTCAACGCCATCAAGGCGGAGGCGCGTACGATGGCCGGGCTGCGCGGCTATGACAGCGTGCTGGCCATGACGCTGGAGGAATCCAACATGTGCGCCGGGACGCTGGAGGCCATGTGGTCGGCCATCCGCGAGGCGCTGCCCGAGCTGCGCGAATACCTCAAGGCCAAGGGACGGCTGCTCGGACACGCAAACGGCCTGCCGTTCTACGACCTGTTTGCCCCGCTGGGCAGCGGCCGCACCTATACCGCTGAGGAGGCGCGCGCGCTGCTGCTGGACGTGTTTGGCCGCTTCAGCCCGGAGATGGCCGACATGATGCGCGAGGCGTTCGACGAGGGCTGGATCGACCTGTATCCGCGCGCGGGCAAGAGCGGCGGCGCGTTCTGCGCGGGCTGCTACGCCCAGCGCATCAGCCGCGTGATGACCAACTTCACCGGCAGCCTGTCCGACGTGAGCACGCTGGCGCACGAGCTGGGTCACGCCTTCAACAACCGCATGCTCGAGCGCGTGCCGGCGCTGATGACCGAAACCCCGATGCCCCTGGCCGAGACGGCCTCCACCTTCAACGAGACGGTGCTCGCCGCCGAGCTGCGCAAAAACGCCTCCGCCGAGGAGGAGCTTGCCCTGCTGGACGCCAGCCTGACCGAGAACATCCAGACGATGGTGGACATCTATTCCCGCTTCCTCTTTGAGCAGAAGGTGGTCGACAGCCAGGCCGATCACGCGATGAGCGTGCGCGAGCTGAAGGACGCGATGCTCTGGGCGCAGGCGCAGTCTTACGGCGACGGCCTGGATCCCGACGCGCGCCACCCGTACATGTGGGCCTGCAAGAGCCACTACTACTCCACCGAAGCGCACTTCTACAATTTCCCGTATGCCTTTGGCAACCTCTTTGCCCGCGGCCTGTACGCCCGCTATCAGCAGGAGGGCGAGGCCTTCGTGCCAAGGTACGGCGAGCTGCTCTCGCGCTTTGGCAGCGACACCATCGAAAACGTCGCCGCCAGCGTGGGCATCGACGTGACGCAGCCGGCCTTCTGGCAGGACGCCGTAGGCAGCGTGCTGCAGGAGGTTCGCCGCTTCGTCCGGCTGGCCGATCGCCACTAATCGCTTGAATCCCTCCCCGCTTTGTGCTATACTATCGCATAGCAGCGAGGCGGGGAGGGAATCGTATGGCGCGCGCAAAGGGCATCAAGCCCATGGCACAGAACAAAAAGGCGTTCCACGATTACTTCGTCGAGGAGCGCCTCGAGTGCGGCATGGAGCTGCACGGCACCGAGGTCAAGAGCATGCGCCAGGGCCGCATGAACCTCAAGGAGAGCTTTGCCGTCGTCAAAGGCGGCGAGGTGCTCGTCTGCGGCATGCACATCAGCCCGTATGAACAGGGCAATATCTTCAACACCGATCCCCTGCGCCCAAAGCGCCTGCTGCTGCACAAGAGCCAGATCCGCCATCTTGCGCAGGAGTCCGGCAAGCTGGGCTATGCGCTCATCCCGCTGCAGGTCTATCTCAAGGACGGACGGTTTAAGCTGGAGCTGGGCCTTTGCAAGGGCAAGAAGCTCCACGACAAGCGCGAGAGCATGGCCGAGCGCGACACCAAGCGCGAGATGCAGCGCGCGCTGCGCAGCAACAACAAATACGACTGACCTTTTTATGGGGGTGTACTGGTTTCGACGGGATCGTGGGCGGTCGGGTAAGCGAGCCGTGT
>JBJEYK010000322.1:0-3064 GCA_051886775.1 Candidatus Ventricola sp.
GCAGCCCAACGCACTTGATCGCGCAGGGATCAGCAGAAAGGAAGTCTAGGTGCGAAGCGATACCTGACGGGAAATCACATCCGACTGGATGAGGCAGCAAAGAAATGCGCGAATCAAAGAGCAGTATTCCATATCAAAAAGCATCCGTCTGATTCAAAACACACGGATGCTTTTCTGTATTCCGGATGATGGGCTGCGGTTCACAGATGATAGGCTGTGTCGGTAAAATCGCAGCATCGCTCGATCAGGGCGACCAGCTCCTGCAGCTTCATTTGGTCTGTTTCATCAAACCGACCGACGGTCGGGCTGTCGATGTCCAGCACGCCGACCACGCGGCCATGATGGTGGAGGGGCAGCACGATCTCCGCGTTGGACGCGCCGTCGCAGGCGATGTGCCCGGGAAAGGCGTGGACGTCGCGCACACGCTGCACCGCGTCCTGCTGGGCGGCAGTGCCGCACACGCCGCGCCCCATGGGGATGCGGATGCAGGCCGGCAGCCCGCAAAAGGAGCCGAGCAGCAGCGAGCCGCCGTCCATCAGATAGAAGCCGCACCAGTTGATCTCCGGCAGTCCATGCCACAGCAGGGCGGCGATGTTGGCGAGGTTGGCTAACGGGTGCGACACGCCCTCTGTGAGCGCGCGCGCCTGCTCCAGCAGCAGGTCATAGCGCGCGGCCTTGTCCGCCGGGTAGTCGATCATTGCGAAGGACATGGGGCGAAGCCTCCTTTGCGGGTCACGCCTTGGTGGTCGAGCCGAAGCCGCCGTTGCGGCGCGCCTTGGCGTCGTCGTCGACCGTCACGCCGAAGGGCAGGAAGATGCCCTGTGCAAACGCCGTTCCAGCCGGGACGCGCAGGCCCTTGCCCTCGCGGCTGTCGTTGGTCATGCGCAGGAAGATGTGCCCCTCGTTTTCGGAAAGAGCGTAGTCGCTGTCGATGACGCCGACGGAGTTGTCCAGCTGGAAGCGATACTTGAAGCCCAGGCTGCTGCGCGGATAGAGGGTGAGCACCCAGCCGTCCTCGATGAGCGCGCGAACGCCCGTCGGGATCTTGATGCTGGCGCCCGCGGCAAGCTCAAAGCCGACCGGGGCAAAGAAGTCGTAGCCCGCGGAGCCGGCGGTGGCGCGGGCCGGCAGCTGAATGTGCTCGTAGGCGAGCACAGCCTGCTCGATGGACTGCTGCGGGAAGGTGGCAATCCAGTCGCTGATGAAGCGCTGCGGCGATACCTTTTCAAACTTGGCGATGCGAAGCATGGGTTTCCTCCTCAATCCCAGAGCACGACGTGCCCCTCGGCCAGTGTGCGTGCGACGTCGATGACGCGCTGGTTCTTGCTGCCCTTCCAGTGAAGCTGCGTGTCGCGAATCGCCTCGACGTATGGGCCGTCCACGATCACGTCGATCAGCGGAATGAAGGGCAGGCTGCGGATGCGCTCGAACAGGCTGCCGGTATATAGCCAGATCGTCTTTTGCGGCAGGCGCTCGCGGATCTCGCGGATCAGCTCGCCGACCGTCTCCACGTTGCTGCAATAGAGCGGATCCCCGCCGGAGAAGGTGATGCCGCTGATGTAATCGCGGGACAGATCCGCAAACAGCTCCGCCTTCGCGGCCTCGTCGAAGGGAATGCCGCTGTCCGCGCGCCAGGTCTGCGGATTCTGGCAGCCGCGACAGCGATGGTCGCATCCGGCGACCCAGAGCACCGTGCGAAGACCGTCGCCATTGAGCATGTCGTCGACGGTGATGTTGTGATAGTTCATGGGATAATCCCCTTACATACTCTTTCTTTCGGCGATCTCGGCCATCTTGGCGTCGTTCAGACGGCTTTCGCCGTGCACGCGGGAATAGGAGAGATAGCCGTTCATGCGGTCGATCTTGGTCAGGTTGCGGCTGCCGCACTTGGGACACACGTCCATCTCCAGCTCCTGATGACCGCAGTCGTCACAGTAGGACAGCGAGAGGTTGACACCCTCGTAGAAGCCCATTTTCATTGCACGGCGAACCAGCGTGCGGATGGCCTCCTTGTTGTAGCCAATCGGGTAGCGCACATACTGGATCTTGCCGCCGTTGGACAGATCCCAGAACCTGCGCTCACTGTCCTGCTTCTGGATGGGGGTGATGTCCTCGGTGACGTGGCAGTGGAACGAATTGGAGACGTACGGCCTGTCGGAGACGTGCTCCACGATGCCGTAGAGCTTGCGGAACTGCTCGATCTGCAGGCCGCACAGGCTCTCGGCGGGCGTGCCGTAGATGGCGTAGAGGTTGCCGTCCTCCTTCTTGAACTGATTGATCCGCTCATTGATGTGCTGCATGACCTCCAGGGCGAACTGGCCGTCCTCGTAGATGCTCTTGCCGTTGTACAGCTCCTGCAGCTCGTTGAGCGCGGTGTAACCGAAGGAGGCCGTCGCCGTCTTGAGCAGCGGCTTGATCTTGTCGTACAGGTTCAGGTGGCCGCCGTAGAAGCCGCCCTCGCAGTAGGCCAGCGGGTTTGTGCTTGCGCGCATTTCGCCCAGATAGGCATAGGTGCGGATGTGCAGCCTGCGGATCAGCTCCAGATAGTAGTCGAGCACCTCGTAGAAGTCGCGGTTCTCCTTGCGCGCCTTGGCCAGAATCAGCGGCAGATGCAGCGATACCGCGCCGATGTTGAACCGGCCCACGAAGACGGGCTTGTCCTGCTCGTCGGCAGGCTCCATGCCGCCGCGCTCATACCAGGGAGACAGGAACGCACGGCAGCCCATCGGGCTGATGACCGCGCCGTATTTTTTGTACATCGAGGCAACGTAGCCCTCGCCGGTCAGGCTCAGCCAGTCGGGATACATGGTCTTGGAGGAGCAATCGATGCCCGCCTCGAACACGTCCTCCAGCGGCTTGCCGGGGCCGTGCAGGTTTTCGTCGTAGAGGAAGACCAGCTTGGGGAAGAGGACGGGCTTTTTGTTGTTTTTCTTGCCCTGGCCGCCGGCGTGCACCTTGAGGAAGAGCTTGCTGGCCAGGCGGGCCATGCGGGTCTGCCCAAGGCCAAGGGTCATGGTGATGAACGGGTAGTCGCCCCGGCTGGAGGCCACGGTGTTGAACTTGT
>JBJEYK010000323.1:0-3049 GCA_051886775.1 Candidatus Ventricola sp.
GATTCAAAGGTGAAATAAATGCTTGATATAGACAAGCTGCCGGCAAACATGCCGCAGGATTCACCGTATGCGCAGCTGTTCCTCACGCCCAGAAATCCTCCGTCTGCCTGATGATTTCCTCGGTCGGCGTAATTGTCGCCTCATAGATCGACGCGCCGGTTTTCCGGAGGTAATGCCCGATCAGCGCATATCCGCAAGCGTAGCCGCCGCAATACGGCATGCCAATAGGCTGACCGCCGCGCAGCGCCATGATTGCATCGCCATAGAGATACGAGGAAAGCGTCCCAAAATCGCTTGTCCCGAGATGGTCGCGGATGAGCGGCTTGACGACGTCCCGCAGCGTCTGTGGCGATGTCTCCCTGACCCACTTGCCGACCTTATCCTCGCCGAACATGCTGGCGGCAAAGGTTTCCGCCAATCCCTCCGAGACGATCATGTCCGCCAGGGTGATCTGATTGCTCCACTGCATGAACTGCCAGCGGACATTGTGATTGGTCTCATGCGCCAGCGCCACAGGCAGCAGGGCAAGCGACCGCTCGTTCGGCACAATCGAGCCGATGATATAGCCGGGAATCCCGCCGTCGCCGCAATAGTCGCCAGCCATCGCGGTCATGGGGCTGTGCGGATCGCTCAGCAGAACCGTGAACACGTACTCCTGCTTCGGCAGGGTGATGCCGTGCTGCTCAAAGCCCTCGAGCGTTCTGCGGATGCTGCTCTCGCAGTCCGCCCAGAACGATTCGCTGCTGATTCTATCGATCTCCGCCCGGCGCTCCTGCGTGATCTGTGCCGGGGCATAATAGCCGCTCATCGCGGCAGCGGACACCACATCATAGCCGCCTGTGGTTTCTGCCCTCAGGGGGATGCCGACGCATGCCCATTTGAAGGCAAAGGGCCCCATCAGCTCGCTGCGATACAGGTTCTCTTTTTCCTCCGGCGCTGCGCTCATCATGCTGCGATAAATGCGGTCGGAACGGATTGCTGTCATGTTCATC
The DNA here is from genome assembly GCA_051886775.1 of Candidatus Ventricola sp. Lineage (GTDB taxonomy): Bacteria > Bacillota > Clostridia > Christensenellales > Aristaeellaceae > Ventricola. The sequence goes on from JBJEYK010000323.1 coordinate 993, forward strand.
GCAAAACCTCCTTGTGCTTTCTCATGTCCGGGCATGGGCACAGGATACACGATGACGCAGCGTCAGGGTCAATAGGTTTTTTCAAGTTTTCCTCAATTCTTTTTGATGGTCGTGGGAACGGCTGCCTCAGGCGTCACTTTCCTTTTTTCCTGTTCACATATTCCCAAAACGCCTGGGTCTGCGACCAATACTGGATTCCCCAGCGCTCAAAGCTCCATTCCTCCATATAATCGTTGCACTCGTAATCGATATAGTAGAGCTGATCCTGCTGCACCACAAAATTGGTCGGGAAATAATCGATGTTGAGGCCCGCGGCATACAGGACAGCGCACATTTCCTTCATCTGCCGGACAAAGGCCGGCGGTATTTCGCCGCGCAGAACATAATCAAATACGGTGTCTCCCCGGATGTACTCCTTGAGAATCCTTTCGTTTTCAATATCCACCTCCAGCATTTCAGGCATGGGAATCCCGATTGCCTTCAGGCGGGCATAATCCTTCGTCTCGGATTCGATTTTGTTGCCGAACTGATAATAATCACACGGCTCATGGTGAATCTGTTTGAGCACATATTCCTTCGTCCCGTCTGTGACCAGATACGAGTATCCCCCTTTTCCGTGCCCCAGCAGCCGGATGACCTCGTACCACTTTTCGTTCACACGCATCTCATGCTTGATCAAATCTGCTCCCACTTCCTGGTCAGGCTGTACAGCGCCATATCCACCACCTTGCCGTTTTTCACGGCACCATTTTTCATCGCCCCCTCATAGCAGAACCCGGCCTTCTCCAGCGCGCGCCGGGAACCTGTGTTGTAGGCAAACGGCTCGGCGTAAATGCGCAGGATGTCGGTCGTGTCAAAGATGATCCGGCAGAGCTGCCGGATGGCCTGCGTCATGATGCCCCGGCCCCAGTATTCCTCCGCCAGATAGTAGCCCAGCTCCGCCGTCTGTCGGTGGATGTTGTCCTGCCGGAAGGCGCCGATGCTGCCGATGGCCCGGTCATTCACGGTGATGGCATAGGCAAAGGTGCTGTTCTCATCCGAGGAGAGCATTGCGACAATATAATCATGCGCATCCCGCTCCGTATAGGGGAAGGGAAGCCCGTCCCGCAGATTGCCCAGGATTTTTTCGTTGCTGAGCGCCGCCGCCAGATCCCCGGCGTCAGACAGCCGCCATTTTCTCAGCTTGAAGCTCATGAATATCCCTCCTTATTCCGCCCCGGACAGCGGAAAACCTGACGCCGGTACGCCCGATACTCCGCGCCATAGGGCAGGGATTCCTCCAATGGGGGGCATGTGCGTATCCCCCTTTTGATTGGATGAAATGGCGACGCCCGCTCACAGAATCCCCGTGAGCGTCATGCCCGAAACGATTTCGGCTGTCCCGTCCCTCTCCTCGGGCTTGCAGACCGGCACCCAGATGCCGCACTCGTAATCGGGGCTTTGCATGTCACCGGCGGAATAGACCTCCAGCATGGCGCTGCCATTGGCGCAAAATTTTTGCCCCTCGCTTGGATACCATTCCTGCCAGACCTGCGTGTTCAGGGCCTGCAGGGAGCCGGGCAGCGGGCCTTTGGCGGAGAACATCGCCCAATCGCTCTCCGGGAAGGTATAGAGCTTCAGGCCCTGCGGCACCTCGCCGCCCCTGTACAGTCCAGCGATCCAGTATTCAAAGGCGCCTTCCTTCTCGTCGCAGATGGCGAACATGCCGATGCCGTTTTGAAGAATCGCCGCTTCCGCCGGGGTTTCCGGCTTCATGGTCTGCCAGAGCCGTGCGTACTTCTGTGCATACTCCCTGTCCCAGAACTCCGGGCACCTCTTGTAGCCCTCCTCCGGACGGATAGAGGCGGAAAAGCCGATGAAGGTCATGGCCGGTTTGTGCTCGTATGTGACGTTCATATGTGTGTTTCCTCTCTTGTTCTGCGCTGTGAGCGCTTGATGTTGATTCTGAAAACCGGAAGCTGTCGAACTGCGCTATACGGGTGTTCCTACTTCAATCAGATTCCCGTCAGGGTCATAAAATCTGACCACCTTTTGCCCCCAGCTGTGTGTCATCAGAC
>JBJEYK010000324.1:0-3035 GCA_051886775.1 Candidatus Ventricola sp.
TCCATCAACGAGGCGATGAAGGCTCAGGCCTCCGCTTCCTTCGGCTACAACACCGACGCGATCGTCTCTTCCGACGTCATCGGCATGACCTATGGCTCTCTGTTTGACGCGACCCAGACCATGGTCACCAAGATCGACGACGAGACCGCTCAGGTGCAGGTTGTGTCCTGGTACGACAACGAGAACAGCTACACCTCTCAGATGGTCCGCACCATCAAGTACTTCGCGGAGCTGTAATCATACGGTCGATCCCGCGAGGCTCCCTTCGCTTGCGGCAGCATTGCTGCTGCGTGTGATCGCGTTTGACCCCTTCTTCCTGCCGTGTGGCAGGGGGAAGGGGTTTTTGAATGGTCGTCCTTTGCCCGCGCACAGGCTGATGCACGGGGATTTTGCTTTGCATGAGCAAGAGAATATGCTATAATGATTGCATATGCGGCACGAATGCGCATGGCAAAAGGCCGCAAGCCTCTTCGCCCTTTCGGACGATATAGACGAGCAAGGACAGGGAAACAGCATGACCGTGGATGTGGACAAGCTGCGCAATTGGGCGTTGGATGCCGGCTTTGCGCAGTGCTCGCTGTGCGATGCGCGAGATTTCGACCGGGAGCGCCTGCGTGTGGCACAGCAGCCGCCCCTTGCCGAGCGCCGGCAGCTTCGCTTCAGCCCGAGGGAGGATTGGCCCCAGGTCAAAAGCCTGGCCGTGCTGCTTTGGCCTTATCGTCAGGCGGCGCCTGCGAAGCAGGGTGCAGTGTGGATTGACAGCTATTACGCCGCGTCCAACGCCGCGTACCACGCGGCCCGGCGCCTGGAGGATCGGCTTTCACAGGTCGGAGCTTTCGCGCGGGCAAATGTGTCCTATCCTGCCAAGCGGGCAGCCGTGCGCGCCGGGCTAGGCTTCATCGGCAAAAACGATCTGCTGATCACGCCGGGGTACGGGACGCGCGTCGTGATCATCCTGATGGCGACGGATGTGGACGCACCGAGGGCTCCGGCGCAGCAGGATCGAACCTGCATGTCCTGCGGGCGCTGCGCCGCCGCGTGTCCTTCGGGCGCGCTGGGGCTGGAGGGCATGTCCCATCCTGAGCGCTGTATGCGCAACTTCACGATGGAGGGCGTCGTCGTGCCGGAGCAGCTGCGCAAGCGGATGGGCATGTGCCTGCTTGGCTGCGACCTCTGCCAGCGTGTATGTCCGATGCAGCCCGGCGCCGGGCAGGCGGATGAGCCATCCTTTGCGCTGGACGATTTCATGACAGCGGATGACGCCGCGTTTTCCGCCGCTGTCGCCCGGCTGGCCGCGCAAATCGGGCGCAACGCCGCCAGGCCGCAGCGCGTGCGCGCACAGGCGGCGCTGCTGGCGGGCAACAGCGCCAATCCCGCATACCTGCCCGTGCTGCGCGCATGGGCAAAGTCGGATTTTGACGCGGTGCGCGCGCATGCGCAGTGGGCGCTGGATCATCTGGCGGGGCTTGACCTCGAACGCGAAAAGGGATAGAATAAAAAGGATTGTTTGTGGGGAGGAACCGACACTTGCTAAGCGAAAGAATCGACGCGCTGCTCGACCGCGTGCAGAAGCCTGCGCGCTATATGGGCGGCGAAATGAACGCCGTGCTCAAGGATCCGGCATCGGTCGCGATCCGCTATGCGTTTGCATTTCCGGATGTGTACGAGGTGGGCATGTCGCACCTCGGCTCCCGCATCCTGTATGATATCATCAACAAGCGGGACGATGCGCTCTGCGAGCGCGTCTTCATGCCGTGGGTAGACATGGCGGATCTGATGCGCGAGGAGCATGTGCCGCTCTTTTCCATCGAGACGCGATCGCCCGTACGCGGCTTCGACATGCTGGGCATCACGCTCCAGTATGAGATGAGCTACACCAACATCCTGGAGATTCTCGATCTGTCCGGCATCCCGCTGCACAGTGAGGATCGCACCTGGGACGATCCCATCGTCATTGCGGGCGGCCCGTGCGCATTCAATCCGGAGCCGCTGCATCGCTTCATCGACGCGTTCTCCATCGGCGACGGCGAGATCAGCACGCTGGAGACCATCGACGTGGTGAAGGCGTGCAAGACCGAGGGCGTCTCGCGCCAGGAATGCCTGCGCAGGCTGTCGAGGCTGCACGGCGTCTATGTGCCCAGCCTGTACGAGGCGACCTATCACGAGGACGGCACGCTGGCCTCGTTCGAGCCGAAGGAGGAGGGCGTGCCGCGCACGGTGGTCAAGAACATGATCGCCGATCTCGATACGGCAGCCTATCCGGAAAGCGTCATTGTGCCGTTCATGGAGATCGTGCACGACCGCATCAACATCGAGGTGCTGCGCGGCTGCACGCGCGGCTGTCGCTTCTGCCAGGCGGGCATGATCTATCGCCCGGTGCGTGAGCGCAGCATGGAGCATATTCTGGAGCTGGCGCGCCGTCTGGTCGACGAGACGGGCTATGAGGAAATCACGCTTTCCTCGCTGTCCACGGGCGACTACTCCTGCCTGCCGCAGCTGGCGCACGAGCTGATGGAGCGCTTTGCCGAAAAGCGCATCGCGCTGTCCCTGCCGAGCCTGCGGCTGGACAGCGACCTCAAGGCAACGCTGGAGGAGACGCAGAAGGTGCGCAAATCCAGCCTGACCTATGCCATGGAGGCCGGCACACAGCGCCTGCGCGATGTCATCAACAAGGGCATCACCGAGCAGGATCTGGTTTCGTCGGTGTCCGACGCATTTGCCGGCGGCTGGAGCAGCATCAAGCTCTACTTCATGTTCGGCCTGCCGACGGAGACTACCGAGGATCTGGACGGCATCGCGCAGCTGGCCAGCAAGGTCGTGCGGTGCTACTTCGACACGCCCAAGCAGCAGCGCGCCAAGGGGCTGCGCGTCAACTGCAGCGCGTCGTGCTTTGTGCCCAAGCCGTTCACGCCGTTCCAGTGGGAGCCGCAGGACACGATCGAACAATTTGAGGAAAAGCAAAGGCACCTGTGCCGCATCATGCGCATCAAGGGCGTCGAGTTCAACTGGCACGAGCCGCAGGTCTCCTTCCTGGA
>JBJEYK010000325.1:0-14811 GCA_051886775.1 Candidatus Ventricola sp.
TGCCCCTGAACCCCGCAAGGGGCATTGCCCCTTGACCCTTTTTCGCTTCGCGCTTAAGTCCGCTATAGCCCCCTATCATACAAGAACAGAAAACCCATATTCCTCCATCTCGCCGGTCACCCAACATGACCGGCGCGTTTTTGTGCGCGGGAAACCCAAAATCAGGACTAGTCAGACGGGGCAGAGATACGCTATAATATAGCCTGTATGGCTATGCCAATGGGCGCACAGCCAGGATGCGCAAGCAACACACAGGAGAGCGTATGCTGTTTAATTCGTTTGAGTTTCTGATCTTCTTTCCGATCGTCACGCTGGTGTACTTCGTGCTCCCGCGCAGGGTGCGCTGGTGCTGGCTGCTGGTGACGAGCTATTTCTTCTATATGAACTGGCACGCGGAGTACGCGCTGCTGATGGCGGCCTGCACCGTGGTGACCTACGGCTGCGCCCGGCTGGTCGATTCGGTGCAGGATGCCCTGTGGCGCAAGCGCGTGCTGATCGGCGGCATCGTCTTCAACATCGGCCTGCTGGCGTATTTCAAATACACCGGCTTCCTGCTGGAGCTGATCGGGCGCGCGTGCGCGCTGCTGGGGCTGACGATGACGATGCCCAAGGTCAGCATCCTGCTGCCGGTGGGCATCAGCTTCTACATCTTCCAGGCGCTGTCCTACATGATCGACGTGTACAAGGGGCGCGTGAAGCCGGAACGGAACCTGTTCAAGTACGCGCTGTTCGTCTCGTTCTTCCCACAGCTGGTGGCCGGCCCGATCGAGCGCTCCGGGCGGCTGCTGCGGCAGGTGACCGCGCCGCACGACTTCGACTGGAAGCGATGCCGCGACGGCCTGCTGATCATGCTGCTGGGCTACTTTGAAAAGGTCGTCATCGCCGACCGCGCGTGCATGTATGTCGATGCGATCTACGGCAGCTGGGCGGCGGCCTCCGGCGCGCAGATTGCCCTGGCGACGGTGGTGTTCGCCGTGCAGGATCTGTGCGATTTCGCGGGCTACAGCTACATCGCCATCGGTGCGGCGAAGATCCTGGGCGTCGACCTGATGACCAACTTCCGCCAGCCGTATTTCGCGCATTCGGTGCAGAACTTCTGGGCGAGGTGGCACATCAGCCTGTCCACCTGGTTCCGCGACTACATCTATTTCCCGCTGGGCGCAGGGCGCGGCGGCGCGCTGAAAAAGTCGTTCAACCTGATGGTGGTCTACACCGTCAGCGGCCTGTGGCACGGCGCGGCGATGAAGTATGTCGTCTGGGGCATGCTCAACGGCGCGCTGCAGGTGGTCGAGGGGCTGATGCCCCCGGCCAAAAGGAAGCCCAGGCATCCGCGGCTGCACCTGCTCGGCCAGATTCTGTGGACGGATTTCCTGATTCTGATCACGATGCTGGTCTTCCGCGCCAGCTCGCTGCGCGCGGCGCTGGGCATGCTGCTGCGCATCCCGACGCACTGGGGCGCGGCGCCGATCGCGTCGGGCTTCGGCGGGATGCAGGCGCTGTGCCTGGGCGTGTGCTTTGCCGTGCTCTTTGCCATCGAGCTGATCCACGAGAAGCGCCGCACGCTCACCGAGCTGACCGACCGGCTGCCGGGCGTGGCGCGCGGCGCGCTGTACCTGGCGGCGGTGATGGCGATTGTGATCTTCGGCGTCTGGGGGCCGGGATACAGCGCGCAGGCGTTCATCTATTTCCAGTTCTGAGGAGGAGAGGGCATGAAGAAAACCGTGCTGAGCGTCGTCGTGTGGACGGCGGCGCTGTGCGTGTGCCTGCTCCTGGCGGACAGGATGACCCGGCGCGACGACGGCGCGCGCAAGTACGATGCGTTCTTCGCGGAGGAGCAGGCCATCGACGTGTTCTTCCTGGGCACCAGCCGCGTGCTGGACGGCGTGTCGCCAATGGAGCTGTGGCGCGACTGCGGCATCACCAGCTACAACCTGGCTAACTCCTCCGAGGTGCTCGATGTGACCGAGCAGGTGCTGCGCCTGGCGCTGGAACGGCACACGCCCAAGGTCGCCGTGATCGACGTGTACTACGTCCACCACAGCGTGGACGAGAGCTGGACGTATCCCTATCGCCACCTGTTCTTCGACGAGATCCCGCTCTCCCGCGCGAAGCTCGAGGCCGTCCGCGCGACGCTGCCGAAAAGCGAGTGGCTGGAATTCCTGATGCCGTTTTCGCTCTACCATGGCCGGTGGGACGAGCTGCTCTCCGGCACCGCCGAGCGGATGGTGGACTGCGAGCCGTTCATGATGGGCAGCGAGCTGCGCATCGGCCGCACGCCGTGCACGGACTTCGTGCGCACGCATGCCACAACGGACGAGACGCTGCCCGGCTTTGCCGCGCTGGAGCGGATTGTCGCCCTGTGCCGGGAGCGCGGTGTGGAGCCGGTCTTCCTGATGGTGCCCGCGCCGCTGGACGAGCTGGAGCAGACCTGGGTGAACAGCGTCGCGCCGCTGGCTGAGCATCTGGGCGTGCCGTTTGTGAACCTGCTGGACGAGGAGACCGGCGTGGACTTCGCCGTGGACTGCTACGACGAGGTTGGCCACCTCAATCCCGACGGCGCGAGCAAGACGACGGCCTTTATCGGGCGCTGGCTGCTGGAGCACTACGCGCTGGACGATCATCGCGGCGACACCGCCTATGTGCGCTGGCACGAGCGCCTTGCGCAGTACGAGGCGTTCCGCGCGTCGCAGTGGGGCGCGATGGCGCTGCATTGAGCGAGGCTTGACAAATCCCGGCGCTCTGATACAATACAAGCATAAACGACGCCCCGCGCGTGTGGGGACAAAGGAGAGACAAGCAATGACCATTGAGAAGCTGACCGAGATCATCACCTCCACCATCAAGTGCGACGCGCAGAAGGTCGCGTCTGACGCGATGCTGGTGCCGGACGTGTGCGCCGACAGCCTGGACACCGTGGAGCTGGCCATGGCGCTGGAGGATAAGATCGGCGTGAGCGTGCCGGACGACCTGATGGCGACCTTCCGCACCGTGGGCGACCTGCTGGCCTACCTCAACGAGCATGGCGCTTGAGGCCATTTCCGCCCAGGCGCGCTTTGCGCTGGTGATGGATCCCGGCAGCTGGACACAGCTCTATGAGGGCGTGGTCGGCGGCGATCCGCTGGCCTTCCCCGGCTACGCGCAGAAGATGGCCGCCCAGCGGGAGAAGACCGGGCTGGACGAGGCGTTCTCCTGCGTGGTGGGCAGCATCGGCGGCGCGCGCGCCGTGGTCGGCGTGCTCGACTGCGCGTTCTTCATGGGCAGCATGGGCGTGGGCGTCGGTGAAAAGGTGACGCTGGCCATCGAGTATGCCCGGGATCACCGCCTGCCGCTGATCCTGTTTTCCGCCAGCGGCGGCGCGCGCATGCAGGAGGGCATCCTCTCGCTGATGCAGATGGCCAAGACCAGCGCCGCGATTGCAGACTTTCAGGCATCGGGCGGGCTGTACATCAGCGTGCTGACGAACCCGACGACCGGCGGCGTGACCGCCAGCTTTGCCTCGCTGGGGGATATCATGCTCGCCGAGCCGGACGCGCTCATCGGCTTTGCCGGGCCGCGCGTGATCGAGCAGACCATCGGCCAGCGCCTGCCGGAGGGCTTCCAGCGCAGCGAGTTCCAGCAGGCGCACGGCTTTGTGGACCAGATCGTGGAGCGGGACGAGCTGCGCGAGGTGCTCTGCCGCCTGCTGCGCCTGCACGGCTATGGGCCGGGCGACGGAAAGGACGGGGACGCATGAGGGAGATATTGTCCCGGCTGGACGAGGTCGAGGCCGCGCTGGCCGCCGCCGGCGAGGAGGACCGCGGCACGCTGCTGCTGCGCCAGGCTGCGCTGCTGGAGCAGTGCCGTCACCTGAGCGCCGAGCAGAAGGTCTATCTGGCGCGCCATCCGCGCCGCCCGAAGATCGACGCCTATATCCGCGCGCTGTTCACGGACTTCTTTGCCCAGCGCGGCGACCGCCAGTGCAAGGAGGACGAGAGCATCCTGGGCGGCATCGCACTGTTCCACGGCAGGCCGGTGACGGTCATCGGCCACCGCAAGGGCAGCGACATCACCGAAAACATGGCCTACAACTTCGGCATGCCCGGGCCGGAGGGCTACCGCAAGGCGCTGCGCATCATGCGCCAGGCGGAGAAGTTTGGCAGGCCCGTGATCACCTTCATCGACACGCCGGGCGCGTATCCCGGCATGGAGGCCGAGGAGCGCGGCCAGGGCGACGCCATCGCGCACAATCTGGCCGCGATGAGCCGCCTGCGCGTGCCCATCATTACGGTGATCACCGGCGAGGGCAACAGCGGCGGCGCGCTGGCTCTGGGCGTGGCGGACCGCGTGCTGATGCTGGAGAACGCCTACTATGCCGTGCTCAGCCCGGAGGGCTTTGCCAGCATTCTGTGGAAGGATCCGCAGCGGCGCGGCGAGGCCTGCGAGGTCATGAAGCTGACGGCGCAGGATCTGTCCGGCTTCGGCGTGATCGACGAGATCGTGCCCGAGCCGCTGGGCGGCGCGCAGCGCGATGCGCAGCGGCTCTTTGCCGTGCTGGACGAGGCGATTGCCCGCCATCTGCTGGAGCTGGACGCGCTGGACGCGGATGCGCTGACCGCCAGCCGATACCATAAATACCGCGCCATGGGGCTGTAAGGAGAGAGAGGATCATGAACGGACTGAGACTGCTGGGTACCGGGCGCGCCCTGCCCGCGCGCGCGCTGGACAACGACGCGATGACCGCTTATGTCGACACCAGCGACGAGTGGATCACCTCGCGCACGGGCATCCGCCAGCGCTATTTCTGCGAGGGCGGGGAGAGCGCCACGACGCTGGCCGTCGAGGCCGCGCGGCGCGCGCTGGACAACAGCGGCCTGGAGGCCGGGGCGGTCGACTGCCTGCTGGTGGCCACGTCCTCCGGCGAATATGTGATGCCGAGCACGGCATGTCTGGTTCACAAGGCGCTGGGCCTTCGCGAGGACATTCCGGTGATGGATGTGGGCGCGGCGTGCGCGGGCTTCCTCTATGCGGTGGACACCGCGCGGGCGCTGCTGCTTTCGCACGGCGGGCGGCACGCGCTCGTGGTGGGCGCAGAGCAGATGAGCCGCCTGCTGGACATGACCGACCGCAACACCTGCGTGCTCTTTGGCGACGGCGCGGGCGCAGCGGTGTTTGCGCTGGAGCAGGAAGCGGAGTACACCTGCGTGCTGGGCACGCGCGGCGACATGGCCATTCAGGTGGGCGGCCCACGGCGCGAGCAGCCGATGGCGATGGACGGGCAGAGCGTCTTCCGCTTCGCCGTGAGCACGATCCCCGCCTGCGTGGAGCAGCTGCTGCAAAAAAGCGGCCTGACGCTTGCGGATGTGGACTGGGTGGTCTGCCACCAGGCCAATCAGCGCATCATCGACGCCAGCGTGCGCCGTCTGGGCGTGCCGGCAGAGAAATTCTACAAGAACCTCGACCGCTATGCCAACACCAGCGCGGCCAGCATCCCGCTGGCGCTGGACGAGCTGCGCGAGGCGGGCAAGCTGCTGCCCGGCCAGCGGGTGATCCTGGTCGGCTTTGGCGGCGGGCTCACCTGGGCCGGCGTGATGCTGCGCGTGTGACGAGGGGGAGGACGGCATGAAGCTCGCATTTCTGTACGCCGGGCAGGGCAGCCAGCGCGCCGGCATGGGGCGCGACCTGTACGCGGCGTATCCGGCGTTCCGCGAGGCGTTCGACGCGGCGGCGCTGGACTTCGACCTGCACAGCGTCTGCTTCGACGATCCGGACGGTGTGATCGGGCAGACGCAGTACACCCAGCCGTGCATGGTGGCCTTTGCCGCGGGCGTGACGGCGGAGCTTGCGCGGCGCGGCCTTGTGCCGGACTATGCCGCCGGGCTGAGCCTGGGCGAATACAGCGCGCTCCAATGCGCGGGCGTATTCACAGCCAAGGCCGCAGTCGAGCTGGCGGCGTTCCGCGGCGCGGCGATGGCGAAGGCGGCGGAGGGCATTGAGAGCGCGATGCTCGCGGTGCTGGGTCTGGCGCGGGAGCCGCTTGCGCGCTGCTGCGAGGAGGCCGGCGGCGTCGTGCGCATCTGCAACTACAACTGCCCGGGGCAGCTGGTTATCGGCGGGGAAAAGGCAGCCGTGCTGCGCGCGGGCGAGCTGGCCAAGGCGGCGGGCGCCCGGCGGCTGATGCCGCTGCGGGTGAGCGGCCCGTTCCACACGCCGCTGATGCGCCCGGCGGGCGAGGCGCTGCAAAGCCGCTTCGAGACGGAGCCGCTCGGGGACATGCGCATTCCGGTACTGTTTAACTGCCTGGGGCACGAGAAGGGCGACGAGACGATCGCCGAGCTGCTGGTGCGCCAGGTGAGCGAGAGCGTCTACATGGAGGACACCATCCGCCGTCTGGCGGAGCTGGGCGTGGACACGGTGGTGGAGATCGGCCCGGGCCGGGCGCTGTCCGGCTTCGTCGGCAAGACGGTGGGCGATGCGATCACCTGTTACGCTGTGGAGGACTGCGCCTCGCTGGAGGCAGCGGCCGCGGCGCTGGTGGAAAGAGCATAAACAAAGGAAGGGGAGCACGCGGGTGCTCCTCTTTTTTGGTGATTGATACGGATTGATTCCAAGGGGTCTTCCCATGCGCGAGGCCAAGAGGCTCGGTGAGAAACCGTTTCATCGCACGTTCAGCTTCCCCGTGGCCGGGTTATTGAGCAGCCTGCCGTCCTCGCCAAAGCGCGAGCCATGGCACGCACAGTCCCACGAGTGCTCCTGCGTGTTCCATTTCAGCGCGCAGCCCATGTGCGGGCAGCGCGGGCGCGTGGGGGTGAGCAGGCTGGCGGTCGCCTCCAGGCCGTTGACCAGCAGCTGGCGGTGCAGCATGGAGCGCGACGGGGAAAAGAGCGCCGCGCAGTCGTTCGCGCGATCCAGCAGCAAATCGCACAGCAGGCCGGCGGCCAGCATGCTGGTGGTCATGCCCCATTTGTTGAACCCGGTGGCGACATACAGCGACGGTGTGCGCGCGGCGTACCGCCCAATGTAGGGCACGCCGTCCAGCGTCATGCAGTCCTGCGTTGCCCAGCGGCACACCTCGCGCGCGTCGGGCCAGGCCTTTTTCGCGAAGGCGGACAGCTCCGCCCAGCAGCCGCCTGGCTTGCCCGTGCGGTGCGCGCCGCCGCCCAGCAGCAGCAGGTCGCCCGCGTTGCGCAGCGAAAGGCCGGTGTCCCGCTCGTCCAGGTACATCCCGTGCACGTCCTGCGCGCCCGAGAGCGCCAGCACATAGGAGCGGTGCTGATAGAGCTTAAGGAAGTACGCGCCATGCTTGTTGAATAATGGAAAGTGCGTCGCCACGACGATGCGCCGCGCGGTGATCCTGCCGCTGTCCGTGACGACGGCGTGTCCGTCCCACGCGCGGGCGGCGGTGTGCTCGAAGATGTGCAGTCCATCCGCAATCGCGCGGACAAATTTGAGCGGATGGAACTGCGCCTGATCCCGGAACCGGATCGCGCCCGCTGCGTTGACCGGAATCGGCAGGCGGCTCAGCGCGTCCGCCGGGATGCCGAGCCGGTCGAGCGCGGCCTTTTCCTTTTCCAGCCTGTCCGTGCCGCCGACCTGGTAGACATAGGCGTCGCGGGTTTCGAAATCGCAGTCCAGCGCCGGGCAGAGCGCGCGGTACTGCGCGAGCGCTGCCTCGTTGGCATCATAGTACTGCCGCGCGCGCTCCGGCCCCAGGCCCTGCAGCAGCCGGTGATAGATCAGGCTGTGCTGCGACGTGATTTTGGCCGTCGTCCGCGCGGAGACCCCGCCGCAGACGCGCCCCGCCTCGATGAGCGCATAGCGCACGCCGGCCTGCTCAAGCCGGTAGGCGCACAGCACGCCGCACAGGCCGCCGCCGATGATGAGCACGTCCGTCTCCAGATCGTGGTCGAGCGAAGGAAAGGACGGCAAGGATACGCCGTCTGTCCACAGAGAAGCCATGGCAATTCACCCCGCGCTAGCATGCGCGGCGGACGGACAAAGCATGCGCCGATTTCGTGAGAGCAGCCGGTGGGTTGTTTGCAGGAAAAACGCAATTGGGCAGGAATCCGCGCCGTTTGTGGCGAACCATTCCTTCAGATCGTCGTCGGAATACACAGATTTGAGGAAATAAATATGGAAGAATTACAGGGAAAGCATATCGACCTGACCCTGAGCAAGCCGGAGCAGCTCTATCGCCTGGCGCACGCGCTGGCCTCGCCCGTGCGCCTTCGGATGCTGCAGGTGCTCGGGCAGAACAATCTGAATGTCGGGGAGCTGGCGCAGGCGCTGGATATCCCCATGTCCACCGCGGCGCTGGCGGTCAAGACGCTGGAGGAGGCGGGTCTGATCGCCACGGAGGCGCAGCCCGGCGCGCGCGGCTCGATGAAGCTGTGCAGCCGCAGGATGGATTCGATCGCCATCAATCTGCAGCCGGAGGACGAGCAGCGCGCCAGCACGCTGGTGATGCAGATGCCCATCGGCGGCTACAGCTCGGCGCGCGGCATCAAGGCGACCTGCGGCCTGGCGGGGGAGGGCGCGCTGATCGGCGAGATGGACAACCCGTCCGCCTTCTACATGCCGGATCGCTTCGGCGCGCAGCTCATCTGGTTCCGCCAGGGCGCGCTGGAGTACCGCTTTGCCCATGTGCAGATGCACGCGATCGACGTGGACTGGCTGGAGGTCTCGTTTGAGGCCTGCTCGGAGGCGCCGATGTACCGCGATCCCTGGAAGAGCGACATCACCGTCTCCATCAACGGCAAGTGCTTGGGGACATGGACCTGCCCCTGCGACTGCGGCGGGCGCAGCGGCAGGCTGACCCCGGACTGGTGGCCGGCGCTGTCCACGCAGTTTGGCTTCCTGAAGACCTGGCGCGTCACGCACGAGGGCAGCTATCTGGAGAACCAGCGCATCGGCGATACGACCATCGACGACCTGGCCATCGGCGGCCAGAAGTACATCAGCGTGACCATCGAGGTTGCGCCGGACGCCAGGAACGCCGGCGGCATCAATCTCTTTGGCGAGCGCTTCGGGGATCACCCGCAGTCGCTGATGCTGTGCCTGGGCTATCACATGCGCCAGGAGGAGCCGAGAAGTACAAATAATTTGTAAAAAATCGGCCTGCTGCTACGAGTTTTATAAAATGTTCCAAAATACTTGACGCACTGCTCAATCATTGTTATACTCAATGTATCAACTTGATCGAGCATTTTTTGTCTGGATTGTCGATCGTGACAAGAGAATTGTACAATTTTCTAAAAGACGGTCGGCTTTTGATCCAAATACTTTGGAGCAAAAATCCGTCTTCATCACCAATTCTTTGGAATATCAGGAGGAGCATCTCATGAGCAGCGAGCAGATGGCCATGATTCCCCGTCCCGAGCATCCCCGCCCCGATTTTGTACGCGAGACGTTTTATAACCTCAACGGCGTGTGGCAGTTCGCCTTCGATGATGACGACCAGGGCCTTTCCGCCGGCTGGATGAAGCCGGGCGTGCGCCTGCCGCTGGAGATCACTGTGCCCTTCGCCTACCAGACCAAGCTCAGCGGTCTCGGCCCGACGGATGAAATCCATCCCGTGATCTGGTACCGCCGCGCGTTCACCGTCCCGCAGGAGATGGAGGGCAAGCGCGTGCTGCTGCGCTTTGGCGCGGTGGACTATGCCTGCGCCGTGTATGTCAACGGCCAGCAGGCCGGCACGCACACGGGCGGCTACACGCCCTTCGCGCTGGACATCACCGCGCTGCTGCAGGACGGTGAAAACGACCTGTGCCTGCGCGTGCAGGATGATCCTGACTGCACCCAGCCCCGCGGCAAGCAGTACTGGGATCGCGGGCTGATGGGCTGCTGGTACACGCCGGTGTCCGGCATCTGGCAGACGGTGTATCTGGAGGCCGTGGGCGACTACGCCATGCGCTACATCCACGTCACCCCTGACATCGACCGCCACATGTTCACCGCAGAGATCGCGCTGGACAGGCAGCCGCGCAAGGCGCTCGAGGCCGAGCTGACCGTCTCCTTCGGCGGCAGGGTTCGCCAGCGCGTGCGCGTGTCGGTTTGCGACCGCATTGTGCGTGTGCCGGTGGAGATGATTGTGCGCGGCGCGCTCGACCCGCTCGAGCTGTGGGCGCCGGGGCATCCCGCGCTGTATGACCTGCGCGTGCGCCTGCTGTGCGAAGGCGAGGCTGTCGATCAGGTGGACACCTACTTCGGCATGCGCAAGATCGAGCGCCGCGGCGGCCGCGTCTATCTGAACAACTGCCCGCTCTATCAGAAGCTGATCCTCGACCAGGGCTACTGGCCGGATTCCCTGATCACCCCGCCCAGCGACGAGGCCATCCGCCTCGACCTGCAGTACACGCTGGACTTTGGCTACAACGGCGCGCGCAAGCACCAGAAGCTGGAGGACCCGCGCTACTACTACTGGGCGGACAAGATGGGCGTGCTCGTCTGGGGCGAGGTGCCCAGCCCGTACGACTTCAGCGACGAGACCGTGCGCAACCTGGCCGACACGATGCTCGGCTTCATCGAGCGCGACTTCAACCATCCCTCGATCATCACCTGGGTGCCGCTCAACGAGAGCTGGGGCGTGCGCCAGATTTACGCCGACAAGCGCCAGCAGGCGGCGGGCCGCATGCTCTACCACCTGACCAAGGCGGCTGACGGCACGCGCCTGTGCTCCAGCAACGACGGCTGGGAGCAGGTGACGACCGACATCTGCGCACTGCACGACTATGCCGATGCCAAGGACATCATCAGCGCGCACTTTGCCGAGCGAGCGACGGTGGAGGAGCACGCCTGCGACTGGCGCCCCTGCTATGCCGAGGGCGAGAAGCCAACCGGCGAGGAGGCCTTCATGGTCACGGAGTACGGCGGCATCGCATTCACAAACATCGGCATCCAGGGCGAGATGGGCGGCATGCAGACCTGGGGCTACCACGGCAAGGTGACGGACGAGGAGGCGTTCTTCGCGCGCTTCAAGGGCGTGACCGACGGCGTGCGCGAGATTCCGTACTGCCAGGGCTACTGCTACACCCAGCTGACCGACGTCATGCAGGAGATCAACGGCCTGCTGACCCCGGATCGCAAGCCCAAGATGGATGTGGAGCGCGTGCGCAGGATCAATCAGGCCGCGGCGGGCCGAACCAATCAGCTCGTCTGACAAACGCAATTATACCGTCCGGGCAAGTGGCGGTATAAAAATAAAAAGGAGGTTTTCCCACATGAAAAAAACCCTGGCTCTTGTGCTGTCCCTGGTGATGCTGCTTGCGGCGTCCTCTGCGATGGCGGCGGTCGAAATCGAGTACTGGTCCGTCTTCACCGGCGGCGACGGCGCGGTCATGCAGGGCATGGTCGATGCGTTCAACGCCTCTCAGGACGAGGTGCACGTCAATCACACCCCGATGACGGCTGACGATCTCTACCAGAAGATCCCGCTGACCGTCCAGACCGGCACCAGCGTTCCGGATGTCGCGATCGTGCACATCGAGCGCATCCCGAACTTCGTGGACAAGGAAATGCTCTATCCGTACGACATGGAGCTGATTGCGCAGGCCGGCATCGTGCCCGAGAACTACAACCAGGCTGCCTGGGAGCGCACCGACATCGACGGCGAGCACTACGGCATCCCGCTGGACGTGCACGGCTACATCACCTACATCAACAAGGATCTGTTCGACAAGTATGATCTGAACGAGTTCGTGGCCGACGGCTACATCACCTTCGACGAGATCCGCGCGCTGGGCGACAAGGCCCGTGCCAACGGCTTCGAAGGCCAGATCTTTGACCTGGGCTGGATGCGCGCTCAGATGCTGGGCTACTATGCGCAGCTGGCTGAGGGCCACAAGCTGACCGATGACGGCGTGGCCATCTCCCTGGACAAGGAAGCCATGAAGACCGCGATGGAGACCATGAAGTCTCTGTACGAGGACGGCTACACCACCCAGAAGACCGACGACTATTCCTCCATGTTCTACGGCGGCGAGCTCCTCGTCTGGTCCGAGGGCATCTGGATGAAGGCCGCTGTTGTGGACGCGGGCGTCAACTTTGAGATGTACCCGGCCGTCTGCTACAGCCCGGAGACCTGCAAGGAGTGGATGTCTTCCCACAACTTCGTGCAGTTCGCCGACGAGAACCGCACCGAGGAAGAGGACCTGGCCGTGGCCAAGTTCATCAACTTCATGGGCGAGAACTCCCTGACCTGGGCGAAGGACGCTGGCCAGGTTCCGGCGCACGTCTCCCTGAACGAGGTGGCGGAGTACTCCTCCATGCCGCAGGCGTTCCTCTCCGATCCGGAGCGCGTGGACGAGCTGGCGATCTACTACTACCTGCACTGGGGCCTGTTTGACACGGCGTTCAGCCGCGTTGGCTGGGACTTCGTGGACGGCACCATCTCCATCGATGACGCGATTGCCCAGATCGAGCAGGAAGTCACCGACGCGATCGCTGCCCAGTAATCCGAATTAACCTGACATGCTGTGGGCAGGGGGATTGCTCCCCCTGCCCTCTTGGCAGCAGGGGTGCTCCGCGCGCTGTATGCGCGTAACGCTTGAGGAAAAGAGGTGTCGGAATGACACGTTCCCGGATCGCCGCGTTGCTTGCGCTGGCGTTTATCGTTCTTTTCTGTTTTTCCGGCGTGACGGCGACCACCACCGTCAAGGACACGCAGGCGGTCACACAGATGGGCATGCCCAAGCTGCTGTTCTCGCTGTCCAGCGCCAGCATTCTGCTGATTCCGCTCGCCCTGTGCGCGATGATCGCTGCCGTGATCGCCCTGTGGCAGAATGAAAAAAATGTCGGCATGCTCTTTGCGGGGATATCCTTTGTCTCCTTCGCCCTGTTTATGGTGTTCTTCGCGCGGGAAAAAGCCAATTCCGCCCTGTACACGCCTCTGAGCGAAGCGCTCAAGGAGATGGGCGTCAAGTTTAAGAAGCGCGATGTCAAGGAGATTGACGTTGCCTTCAACGCCATGACCTACGTCACCCTGGCCTGTGCGGCTGGCGCGACGGCGCTGGCGTTCCCGTCCCTGCGGCGGGAGGATCGCCATGTGCTGAGGCGCGATCTGCTGCCCTACGCCTACATCGGCCCGCACCTGTTCTTCTTCATCATCTTCTTCGTGACGCCGGCCATTTACGGCATCTACGCGGCGTTCACCAAGTGGGATCTGTTCAACGAGCCGGTGTTCACCGGGCTGGAGAATTTCAGGACGCTGCTGTTTGATTCCTCCAACACCTACTACAAGCAGCTGCGCAACGGCCTTTGGAACACGATCAAGTTCGTGCTTTACAGCGTGCCGCTGTGCATCATCATGCCGCTCTCGCTGGCGCTGGCGCTCAATGCGCGCCCGAAGGGCAACAAGTTCTTCCAGGCGCTGTACTACCTGCCCAGCCTGATGTCGATCTCCACCGTCACGCTGACCTGGCGCTATGTGTTCAACACCCAGTACGGCATCATGAACAAGTTCTTCGGCATGCAGGCCAATTTCTTCATGCCGCCGTACACCTGGATCATGCTGGTCGTGGTCACCGTCTGGTGGTGCACAGGCGGAACGATGGTCATCTACCAGAGCGCGCTGGCCTCCGTGCCGCAGGATCAGTACGAGGCCGCCGCGGTCGACGGCGCGAATACCATCCAGCGCTTCCTGCATGTGACGCTGCCGAATATGCGCTATCCGCTGATGTACACGCTGGTCACGTCGGTCGTGGCGCAGTTCAACATCTTCGGTCAGCCGGATATCCTCGTCGGCTTCAGCAACGGTGAGGCGAACGCGGTGCTGCTGCAGTACATCTACGAGAACTCCGTCAAAAAGCAGGTGGCCGGCATGTCCTCTGCGATGGCGGTCATCCTGGGCCTGTGCATCATGGCGGTCACCTTCGTGCAGATGCGCATGATGGTCAAGAACGCTCAGGATTGAGAGGAGGAGTGAATATGGCAAAGAAAAACCGCGGCAGGCTGATTGCATTCCTCTTTCTGGTCATCCTGGGCATCTGCTGGTTCGAGCCGATCGTCTGGCTGATCACCAACTCGTTTAAGTTCGACGCGGACTTCATTACCTCGTTCGCCAACATCAAAGGCCCGATGGACTATTTGTCCCGCCTGATCCCCAGGAGCTGGACAATCAGCAACTACACCGAGCTGTTCTTCGGCGGCGAGAACGTCAACACGAACGCGAACATCGCCAAGATGTTCCAAAACTCCTTCATTGTCTCCATCGCGGTGACGGTGGGCGTGGTGTTCATCACCTCGCTGTCGGCCTATGCGTACGAGCGCCTGAACTTCAAGGGCGGCGACAAGATCTTCTGGACGCTGATGTACATCAGCATGTTCCCGAACGTCGTGGCCATCCTGCCGCAGTTCCGCATCGCGAATGCGCTGGGCTGGGTGAACAACCTGAACGCGCTGATCTGGCCAAGCATGGCCGGCGTGTTCAACATCTTCCTGATCCGCAACTTTATGAAGGGCATCCCCAAGGCTCTGGACGAGGCCGCGACCATCGACGGCGCGAGCAGCTTCCAGGTCTACACGAAGATCATCCTGCCGTCCATCGCGCCGGTGATGATCGTGGTGGGCCTGTTCGCCTTCAACGGCGCGTGGAACGATTACCTCTGGCCGCGCATCGTCATGACGGACGTGAACAACCAGACGCTGACCGCCGGATTGCGCCTGCTGATGGGCCAGTACGAGCAGCGCTGGGCGCACATGATCGCCTCGTGTCTGGTGTCGATGATGCCGCCGTTCCTGCTGTACCTGTTCGCGCAGAAGTACTTCCTGCAGGGCATCTCCGTGCAGGCGGGCGTCAAGGGATAAACCGCCCCACAGGATGGAAAGCAGAATATGAAC
>JBJEYK010000326.1:0-3020 GCA_051886775.1 Candidatus Ventricola sp.
CCGACAAGGAAAACCGCCTGGTGGGCATCATCACCATCGACGATATCGTCGACGTTATCCAGGATGAGAACACCGAGGACATCAAGAAGATGGCCGCCATTATCCCCAGCGACGAGCAGTACATGAAGACCAGCGTGCTGAGCCTCGTGGCCCATCGCCTGCCCTGGCTCCTGCTGCTGATGATCTCCGCCACCTTCACCTCGACCATCATCACCCACTTTGAAACGCTGCTCTCCGGCGCGGTCGTGCTCACCGCGTTCATCCCGATGCTCATGGACAGCGCCGGCAACTCCGGCAGCCAGACCTCCGTCACCGTCATCCGCAACATGGCGCTGGGCGAGGTCGAGCTGCACGACTGGCTGAGCGTTCTGTGGAAGGAGGTGCGCGTCGCCGCCGTCGCCGGCGCGACGCTGGCCGCGGTCAACTTCCTGCGGATGATCCTGTTCACCAAGGTGGGCGTGATGATCTCGCTGACCGTCTCCGTGACGCTCTTTGCCACGGTGATCATCGCC
Organism: Candidatus Ventricola sp.; assembly: GCA_051886775.1. Classification (GTDB taxonomy): domain Bacteria; phylum Bacillota; class Clostridia; order Christensenellales; family Aristaeellaceae; genus Ventricola. Next base: position 513 of record JBJEYK010000326.1, read on the forward strand.
ATGATCGTCGGCTGCCTGCTGCCCATGGGCGCCAAGCGCCTGGGCTTCGACCCCGCCGTGATGGCCAGCCCGATGATCACCACCATCGTGGACGCCTGCTCGCTGCTGATCTACTTCATGATCGCCACTGCCCTGCTGGGGCTGTGAGGTCATCGCAACCAAAACAAAAGCACGGACGCATTGCCCGTGCTTCAGCTTGTCGACAAAGGATTGTCGACAAGCTGTCGATGCAAGTCTGCTAACGCATCCTTGCATCGGTAGGAGAACGAGAAAACATCATTTCTCGCGCGCCCTACGGGCACACTCCAAATGATATCGGAAGCAGACTGCGTCTGCTCCTCGCGGCGCACATGTCGCCGCTGCGGATTTCATATGAAGGGGCTGCGGCCCCTTCATTCATCCCCGGAGACTGTTGCCAACTTTGTTAATGGGCTGAAAAAGCACGGACGCATTGCCCGTGCTTTTTTGGTTGAATGATTCGGCTCACGCCACCAGGTGATTGCACGCGCTCTGCACCAGCGCGCGCAGCGCGGGGAAGAAGTTGTCGCCCAGCTCACTGATGTTGAGGATGGACAGGTACATCAGCTGAATGACGGCGCGCACGATCTCATCCGGCTCGGTGAAGGCGATGTGCGCCGCGTGCAGGCGGTCGAAGATCACCGCGGCGGAGGTCATGCAGTGCGTGCGCGCCTCGTCCTGGGAAAAGAACGCATGCAGATACGGCAAATCCTCGCGCAGGAAGCGCACGATGCCCATCTGGTGGATGGCCTCAAACACGGCGAACACGAACGCCGCCGCCCGCGCCTTGCTGCTGGTTCCGTTCGGGCAGGCGTCCAGTGCCCGGGAGGCGTGCTCCAGCGTCTGGCGCTCCCAGATGGAGGACACCTCCAGGAAGAGCTGCTCCTTGCTGTCGTAGAACTTGTAGAACGAGGATTTGGAGATCCCCGCCTCGGCAGTCAGCGTGTCCAGCGAGGTCTTGCGCACGCCGGTGGTCAGCGCGTGGCGCTGCGCGCTGTCCACCAATCGCGCGCGGATGGCCTGCATCTGCTCAGGCGTAAAGGGCTGAGCCATAGCGTCTCACCTCCATGCGTGCGCCGCGGGTCACTTGTTCAGGGTCACGGTGGCGTTCATGCCCGGCAGGATGGTCACGTCCGCAGGCACGGTGACGCGCACGTCGAAGTAGGTGGCGTTCTGGCGGGCGGAGCCGATGGGCCGGATTTCCGTGACCGTACCGGTGAACTGCCGCTCGCCGTAGGCATCCAGCGTGTAGGTGAGCACATCGCCCACGCGCACGCCGGCGTAGTCCAGCTCGTCCAGCTCCACGCTCAGCTCCAGCGCGCTGAGGTCGGCGATCTCGCACAGCAACTGGCCGCGATAGACCTGCGCGCCGGAGACGGTGTTGAGCAGCGTGACTGCGCCGTCGATGGGCGCCGTAATCGCCGGGGAAGCGCCGCGCGCGCTGAGCGCGTCAACCACCTCGAAGAGCAGGTCGCCCACGGCCACGCTGTCGCCCGGCTTCACATGCACGGCGGCCACGCGGCCCGCGGCGTTCACGGCGATGTCGGCATAGCGCCGTACCTTGCCGCGGCCCGTCTCGCTGTCGGAGGGCATGCTGCTCTCGCGGTAGCAGCGCACGGTGTCGCCCACATCGAAATTGCCGGTCAGGATCTCGACGACGTAATCGTCGCCATTGACCTGTGTGACCACGCCGGTGCCCTTCTCGCTGCTGCACTTGAGGTAGAGCGTCTCACCCGCGTGGAGGTAGCGGTTGTCGTCGTCGTCGTAGGCGTCGCGGTTGCTGGCGGCGACGTAGAGCGGATGCGTCGGCTCGATGAAGGCCAGCGCGCCGTAGTGCGCGGCCACACCCTCGGCGTCGTCGCCCGCGGCGGCGAACACGGCGGCCACCGTGCCGCCCTGCGCGGCGTAGACCGGCGTGGTGTCCAGCTCAAAGAGCGTGTCGCCCGCGGTGACGGCGTCGCCTGCGGTCAGGTTAAAGGCCTTGAGCGTGCCGGCGAACGGCGCGGTGAGCTTCACGGTCTCGGGGGCGACGACGGTGGCGTTGGCCGTGGCGGCCAGGGCGCATGCGGCGCAAAGCGTCAGTGCGAGCAGGAGCGTGAGAAGCGAGATGAGCTTGGCTTTCATGGCGATGTTCCTTTCTGATATTCCTTTCGGTTGAGCGTTATTCGACGGACTTGAGCGCCTCCACCATGTCGATGGTGCGCACCTTGCGCGCCAGCAGGCGCTGGATCAGGCCGGAGAAGCAATAGGTGACGACGCAGGCGATGGCGATGCTCTGCAGCGTCGGCGCGCCGGGATAGAATGCGGATTCCGGCTCGCAGGAGTGGAGCACCACGTCGGTGAGCAGGATGCCGGGCCAGATGCCCAGCACAACGCCCATCAGCGCGACGAGTGCGTTCTCCCGCAGGATGAGGGAGCGGATTTCCTTCTGGTGATAGCCCAGCACCTTGAGCGTGGCGTATTCGCGCAGGCGCTCCACGAAGTTCATCA
>JBJEYK010000327.1:0-3014 GCA_051886775.1 Candidatus Ventricola sp.
GCCTGCGCCTTGAGCGCCTCCAGCGGGAAGGAGTTGTCCATCTCATACGGGAGCACGCCGCGCATGTAGTCCTCCATGTACACATGCACGATGATCTGCACGTTGCCGCCCTTGGCGATGAACTCGATGTCGCCGGGATACAGGCTGTCCGGCTTGCGCGCCTGGGCGATGTACACGCCGTTGCTGCCGCTGGTCTCGTGTCGGCGTAGCCTAAAGCGGCTGCCCATGGTCTGCGTCTGCCCGTTCATGGCAAGGCGCAGGGTGCCGCCGCTATTGGACACGGTCAGATGCGTGCCGCGGGCGATGGCGCGTGAGGCGTCGCCGCCGATGGAATAGCTGCCGTCCACCGTGATATCCACCGAGGTATTCGAGGCGATCGAGGACAGATACACGCGCACCGTGCCCGACACCGTCGTCCCGGCGACGACGCCGTTGTCCGCCAACGCTCCCGGCGCAAGCGCCAGCAGCATCAGCAGCAGCGCGGCAAGTTGTTTGAACATGATGGGTTCCCTCTTTCGTCCGTTTTTGCGAGCTTTTGCAGCATTCGCTCGAAGCAAGTGCATTGTATCATAACCTTTGCGGCTTTGACAATCCAGCGGGCGCTGTCAATGCCTGTCATGCGCGCCGGATCTGCGCAGCATTTCCAGACATGGCGGCCTTGTGATGCGCGCGCTTTTCTGCTATAATGGGGCAAACATGCGAACAGGAGGCTGCTGCTCTGATGAAAAAACTGGCTGCCGCGCTGCTGATGGCCGCGCTCGCACTCGCGCTGGCGCTGCCCGGTCAGGCGGCGATGAACAAATACAGCGTCGTCTTCATGGATACCTTCGACACGGTGATCTCGCTGATCGGCTTTGCCCCGGATCAGGAGACGTTCGACGCCTGCGCAGGCGACGTACACGAGGCGTATCTCAAGATGCACCGGCTGTTCGACACCTACAACGAATATGAGGGGATCGTCAGCATCCGCACGCTCAACGAGCATGCCGCCGAGGGGCCGGTCGCGGTCGATCCGATCCTCTTTGACCTGCTGGATTTCTGCAAGCAGCAATACGCGCTGGGGCAGGGTCAGGTGAACATCGCGATGGGCAGCGTGCTCTCCATCTGGCACGACTACCGCGAGGCCGGGCTGGATGACCCGGCAGGCGCCGCGCTCCCGCCGATGGCCGAGCTGGAGGCCGCCGCGGCGCACACGTCGATCGACGACCTGGTGCTCGACCGCGACAGCCTGACGGTCTACTTTGCCGACCCGCAGCTCAAGCTGGACGTCGGCGCCGTGGCCAAGGGCTACGCCACCGAGCGCGTGGCGAACATGCTGCTGGAGGGCGGCATGCCCTCGTTTATCATCAGCGCGGGCGGCAACGTGCGCCTGGGCAACCCGCCGCAGGACGGCCGCGCCGCCTGGGGCGTGGGCATTCAGGATCCGAACGGCTCGGTGCTGGGCCTGTCCGACATCGTGGAGACGCTCTTCCTGTCCAACTGCTCCGTCGTCACCTCCGGCGACTATCAGCGCTTCTACGTCGTGGACGGCGAACCCTACAACCACCTGATCGACCCGGACACCCTGATGCCCGGCAGGTATTATCGCTCCGTCTCCATCCTCACGGAGGATTCCGGCTTTGCGGACATGCTCTCCACCGCGGCGTTCCTGATGCCGTACGAGGAGTCCCGCGCGTTCATCGAATCGCTGGACGGCGTGGAGGCACTCTGGGTCTTCGAGGATGAAGACAATCAGATGACCGTGAAAATGACCGAGGGCGCAATGGCCGTGGCCAAGTCCTGCGGCGCGACCAACGCAGCCAAATAATTGCGCATCCCGGCCCTCCATCGCGGAGGGCCTTTTTTCATGGGGATATCGTCATCATCCGTGCGGCAAGCGCCCAACGGCGCAGGCCACCCGTCTTTTCATGCAAAAACGCAGCCCGATCGTCTCGGACTGCGCTGATCGCCAAAGAATCCCAAAGTGCCGCTGCCGTCGTTTTTCACCCACCGCTCACGGTAGGTCGGAACCCTGTGACGCGCTTCTGCCGTCCCCTGGCGTCCAGGACGGGGGCATGACATCCACGAATCAACATCCGGGTTCCTGTTATGAAAATGTAGGAGAAAATACAGACGACTGGCGCACACCCCAGGACATCTGGCCCAGCGGACTGACCGCCGCTGGCTTCTGAAAGTATTATATCAGCCCCATTTGCCCATGTCAACGGTTTTTTGCCGAAAGCACCGCAGATGCGTCAGCCGTTTTCGCCGCCGGTCTGCTCCTTCGTCGGGGCTGTCTGCCTGGGCTGCGGCGAGCGCACCGACACCCCCTCCTGCGTGCGGCTGACGGACGCATCCATGGCCTCCTCGAAGAATGCCGCAGGCACGTACACCACGCCGCCCAGCGTGGTCAGGCGCGCGTCGACCGGGATGAGCAGCCCGTCCTTCTGCCAGGTGATGCTCTTGGCCGTATTGTCGCTGACCGTCCAGGAGACGGTGATCCGGCTGCCGTCCTGCTCCAGCGTGACGACACGCTTTGTTTGGTTTTCGCCCTCGGTCTGCTGGCTGTCAGCATCCCAGCCGAGTGCCTCGGCAGTCTCCGACAGCGGAAGCAGCAGCTCCCCCTGCTCCATCGCTGCGCCGACGCTCACTTCCTTCCCGTCGACGAGCAAGCCTATCGGCGCGATCGTTTCCTCCGCCGCCGGCTCCGTAGTGGCGCCCGTGGCCGGCGCTGCCGTGGTCGGCTCGGCTGTGACCGGCGCAGCCGTCTCCTGCTGCGCGGCCTGCGGCGTCGGCGTCGCTGCCGGGGTGGTGTTGGCCGTGCATCCTGTCATCGCCGCTGCGCCCGCAATCAGGCCGGCAGCGAGCATCGCCTTTTTGTTGACTCGCATGATGGTGTACCTCCTCGCGCGTTCTCGCTGATTGATCTTGCTGCGATCGATATACAGGATATGCGCCTGAGGCGGCGATTATGCGGGGCTTCAAAGCCGGAGCATGCGATAGCCGATGCCCACATGCGTCTGGATGTACTGTGT
>JBJEYK010000328.1:0-3010 GCA_051886775.1 Candidatus Ventricola sp.
ATCCGCAGAACATCCTGCGCGTCATCGAGGGAGACCCGATGGGCACCAACGTGCATCCGTAAGCCCATACCGCCGGAGAGCTGCGCGCTCTCCGGTCGTTTCATTTCCGGTCAGATGGAACGGATGCAGAAGGGGCTTGCCAAGGCGCGGAAAGTCGCGTAGAATAAATCCAACAGAACGGGGCCTGCACGCAGACCGCACGTCCTAACGGCGAGAGGAGCATGACACCATGAGAAAGAGAATGTGGGCGATTGGGCTGGCGCTGGTGCTGACGCTGCTTGGCGCAGTCGCTTCGGCTGAGGTTATCGATATCGACGAGGCAGGCCTTCGCCTGACGGTGGAGAACCGCCTGATTGAGGCGGGCTTTGATTATCGCGGCGGCTACTACGATCAGGACAACAGCGTGTACATTACCCTGATGTGCGTCGATCCCGATGTGATGAGCCGTTGCCTGAATGAGCTGAAGGCTGCGCAGCAAAGCGGAGATCAGGACAGAAGCAACGCTGCGATCGAGCTGTATCTGGCTCACCTGAACGACATTGTTACGATCTTCATGCGCCGGCAGTCCTCCGGAACGGCGGGTCTGCCGTTTGATCCGGCGGCGGCGCAGGATCTGGGCGAGCACAACGGCTATCATTATTGGGCGGTCTTCGAGGACATGGCGGTCGGCGACAAGGCGCAGGCGCAGAGCGAGGCGGAAATCGCTGCCTGGCAGGACTGTGCGGCCATGCTGTCCGATCTGACGACGGTGATCGGATTTATCCCGGTCCGGGAGCGCGCGTCGCTGGATGCAGGGACGCAGCTTCCGGCCTTCAGCACGCAGGATCTGGCGGGTAATGCGGTGACCGAGGCGATCTTTGCGCAGAAGGACATCACGGTCGTCAACTTCTGGGGCACGTTCTGCGGCCCGTGCATCAATGAGATGCCGGAGCTGGGCGAGTGGGCGCGCGCGATGCCGGATAACGTCCAGATCATCGGCATCCTGACGGACGTGATGCTGGGCGACGAGAAGGGCGCCGGCAAGGCGGTCAGGATCATGGACAAGGCGCAGGCAGATTTCACCAATCTGGTGATGGACGATGCGCTGAATGAATACTGTGCCAGCGTTATTGTGGGTGTTCCGACGACCATCCTGGTGAACCGGGAGGGCGTGATTGTCGGCGACGCGATCGTCGGCGCGAATGTGGGCAAGTACAAGGCGGCGGTGGAGGCGGCTCTCCGCGCACAGTAAACCGGGCAGGGCAAGCGCGCTGATCTTCGCCGCCCGTCGGGAAGGGATTGCCGGCAGGGCGGTATGCCCGCTGCGTCTGTGCACGCGATGTGGAGGATTTGTGTTCGTTTTGTGCAATCTCACAAAAGGGCTTGCCAAAGGGCTGCGTCCTGGGGTAAAATAGGGGTATCAAATGAGATTTGAGGGAGGCTGTTTCCATGCCCACAAAGAAGATTCAGGAGAATGCTCAGGTCAGGATGGACAAGACCAAGGACGTGCTGCGCGCCGACCTGATGGCCATCCGCGCGGGCCGCGCCAACCCGCAGCTGCTTGACCGCATTACGGTGGATTATTATGGCACGCCCACGCCGCTCAAGAGCGTGGCGAACATCTCCGCGCCCGAGCCGCGCGTGCTTCAGATCAACCCCTGGGACGCCAAGATGGTCAAGGACATCTCCAAGGCGATCCTGGCCAGCGATCTGGGGCTGACGCCTTCTAACGACGGCAAGGTCATCCGTCTGATGCTGCCCGAGCTGACCGAGGAGCGCCGCAAGGAGCTGACCAAGCTCGTGCGCAAGACGGCGGAGGAGAGCAAGGTTGCCATCCGCGCCATCCGCCGCGACGCCGTCGATCAGGTCAAGAAGATGAAGAAGAACAGCGAGATCACCGAGGACGACCAGAAGAAGGCCGAGGAGGCGATCCAGAAGCTGACGGACGCCAACATCAAGGACGTCGACAAGATCACCGCCGACAAGGAAAAGGAGATCATGGACGTGAAATGAGGACGGAGCTTCTGGGGCTGCCGCTGGAGACGGCGCTTGCGCGCCTTGCGCAGGAGGGCGTCTCGCCTCGGGTGGAGCAGACCTGCGCGCCGCGCCGGGCGGAGGATCCGCAGGCAGTGCTGCGAGTGGTCTATGCCTCCGACGACGGCACGCGGCTGACCGTCAGCGGCTTTGTCGATCCATTGGCAGCCGGTCAGCAGGAATGACGGCGGACAAGTCGAATACAGCAGCGGGATTCGTCGGGGCGGCGCTCCGCGGGTCCCGCTGATCTGCTGCATGGGCGGGCTGGATGCGTCTGCCGCAGAGACGGCGCAAGGAGGATAAGCATGGCGATTTTCGGCAAGGATGAGGCGCAGAGCAGCGGGCTTGACCCAGCGCTGCTGCCGCGGCATGTGGCCATCATCATGGATGGCAATGGCCGCTGGGCGCAGAAGCGCGGTATGCCGCGCACCTTCGGCCACAAGGCCGGCGTGGAGGCGCTGCGCGAGATCATCCGGCATTCGGATCATCTTGGCATTGAGGCGCTGACGATCTACGCCTTTTCCACAGAGAACTGGAAGCGCTCCGCCGAGGAGGTCGGCGCGCTGATGGGGCTGCTGCTGGAGTACTTTACCCGCGAACTGGACGAGCTGCACCGCGAGAATGTGCGCATCCGCATCCTGGGCGACATCGAGGACATGCCCAAGGGGCTGGAGCGCCAGCAGCAGGCACTGTACGACGCGATGGAGCGCACGAAGGAGAACACAGGCCTAAAGCTGGGCATCGCGCTCAACTACGGCGGCCAGCAGGAGATCGTGCGCGCCGCACGCCGACTCGCTCAGCGCGTGGCGGACGGCACGCTGCGCCCGGAGGAGATCGACCAGCCCGCGTTCGAGGCCGAGCTGTACACGGCGGGGCTGCCGCCGGTCGACTTCCTGATCCGCACCAGCGGCGAGATGCGCCTGAGCAATTTCCTGCTCTATCAGCTGGCCTATGCGGAGTTCTATCAGACGGACGTGCTCTGGCCGGACTTTGACCG
>JBJEYK010000329.1:0-14661 GCA_051886775.1 Candidatus Ventricola sp.
CCCTGCTCGCCGTGATCCATGATGTGGTTGTTCTCCAGCGACACGGCCTCCACGCTGCCGGAGGTGAGCACCTGCACATAGGCGGGCGGCGCGGCGAAGGAGTAGGTGTTCTTCGTCGCGCTCCTGGTGTCAGTCAGCGTGCCCTCGAAGTTGACGATCGTCAGATCGTCCGCCTCAAAGAGGCTGCGCACGTTCTCCAGCGGGAAATTCAGCCCGGAAGGCTCCTGCTCCAGCTGCTTGTCGAAGATGCTCTTGCTCTTCTTGCGCGTGTCGCCGCCAATGGTCACATCGCCCGTGGCGGAGATGGTCACGATGACCGAGCCGTCGTCCTGGACTCGCCAGTCCGTGCCGTCCGCGCGCTGATACCAGGGGCGCGCCATAAAGACGGCCTCCTCCCATTCCTGCGCGGCGGGCGGCTCCCCGCCCTCAAACTGGGACAGGTCGAGCCTGTCCTCGGCCTGCGCGCCCGTGAAAAGCAGCGCCGTCATCAGCAAAAGGGCGCCGAGCATTCTGATGTTCATCGATGGCTTCATCCTATTCTGCGTTGATGTTCAGGGATTGTCCAGCAGCTCGTGAAAGCGCTCGCGGTTGGTTTGCCAGCGCACCTCCAGCGCGGAGGAGCCGCCGACCGTGCCATAGGCGTAGGTGCCCTTCTGCGGGATGCTGAACTCCACAAAGTCCGCTCCGCCGGCGATCAGCTTGTAGCCCTTGGTGAACGCCGCGAGGACGTCCATCGCCGACAGGCTCATCTTCATCCCCTCGGACACCTGGTTGTAGATGCCGATCAGCTCCAGCAGCGAGAGGTCGCGGCACTTGTCCATCAGCTGGCTGACGACCTTGCGCTGGCGCTCTGTGCGGCTGAAGTCGCCGCCCTGGCCGGTGGCGCGGGCGCGCATGTAGGCCAGCGCGATGCGGCCTGTCATGTGGGTCATGCCGGGGCCGTCGGGCATGTTGGGATCCTTGCCCAGCAGGATGCTGCGGATGGCGAGGTATTCATTGATGTCGATCTCGATATCCACGCCGCCCAGCGCGTCGATGACGGGCTTGACATTGGCGAAGTTGACCAGCACCGCGCCCTCGATCTCGATGCCCAGCTCCCGCTCCAGGCACTGCTCCACCCCCTGAAGGCCGAAGTACTTGTAGAGCAGGTTGGCCTTGGTGGGGTTGCCGTTGGGGTTGTTGATCCGGCTGTCGCGCAGCACGCTGGTCATGATCACGCGATTGTACGTTTCGTCCAGCGAGACGATCACAATCGTGTCCGTGCGCGCGTCGTCGGTGATCTCCTCCGCGTAGCCGTCCTCCCCCAGCATCAGGTAGTGCGTCACCTGCGTATTCTCCTGCGCCGTCGCGGCGACAGGCAGCAGCAGCAAAAGCAGCAAGAGCAGCAGGGGCATCATGCGTCTTGACATGGCATTCTCCGTTTTCAAAGCGTATTGTCAGGCATACGACGAATCAGAAAGGGATTTTCTTCCCGCCGTCAGGCGTCCTCAAACAGCGCGCGCAGGAGCATCGGCCCCTCGGCCAGGAAGTCGCCCGTCGCGCGCGCGTGCGCCTCGTCGAACTTGCGCGGCGTGCCGGGGCAGCGGCTGTCGTAAATCGCGAAGGGCACGGCTGCGCCGTCGTGCCCGCGGGTGCTCAGCAGCGTCGGGTGATCCGAGAGGATCAGCACGCGGTAATCCGGGTCGACATCGCCAAGGCGCGAGAGCAGCGGCCCGACGACGCGGCTGTCCAGCCTGCGGATGGCCTCGAGCTTGCCCTCCACGTCGCCCGCGTGCGCGCACTCGTCCGGCGCCTCGACGTGGACGCAGCAGAAATCCGCCCCTCCGGCCAGCGCCGCGAGCACGGCGTCCACCTTGCCCTCGTAATCGGTGTCCAGCTCGGCGGTCGCGCCCAGCACGCGCGGCGTGTCCACGCCGCATAGCCCCGCGATGCCCCACACCAGCGGCACCGCAGAGACGGCGCTGCCCCGCTTGTGATAGAGCGAATCAAACGGCTCCAGCGCCATCGCGCTGCCCGGGCCCCAGGGCCAGATGCAGTTGGCCGCAAGCAGCCCCGCCGCCCTGCGCGCGCGGTTGACCGGGTGATCGCGCAGCACCTCGAAGGAGGCGCGCATCAGCGCGGTCAACTCCGCGCCCAGCGCGCCCTCCGGCAGATGGCCGGACAGCGGCGCGCCCAGGATGTTGTGCGGCTCGGTGAAGCGCATGGCCGCGCGGTCCGGCTCGTGCGCAGCGTCGATCACGCCGGTGTGGCGGAAGGTCGGCGTGACGTGAATCGTAAAGCCGATGGCCGCCGCCAGCGAGGCAAAGCGCGGGTCGGCGATCAGATCCTCCATCAGGGTCACGGCGTCCTGCCCCTCGATGCCGCCGCCGTTGTGGGAGAGGATGCGCGCGCTGTCAAAGTCCTCGCCCTCGATGGCGCAGAGGTTGACGCGCAGGCTCGTCTCCCCCGGTGCGAGCAGCACGCCCATGCCCGCCGCCTCCAGCGCGGAGCGGCCGGTGTAGCAGGTGCGCGGGTCGTAGCCGAAGATCGACAGGATCGCCGTGTCGCTGCCGGCGGCCACCCCGGCGGGCACCGTCTGGCACATGCCCAGCCTGCCCCCGGCCAGCCGGTCGATCTGCGGGCAGGAAACCGCGGCAAGCGGCGTCCGCCCGCCCAGCTGCTCCAGCGGCTGATCCGCAATGCCGTCGCCAATCACAAGCACATATTTCATTTGAAATCACGCCTCCGATATCCTCGGCTGGCGCAAACGGTCAGCCGCGCGGGTTTTTCGTCCATTATACCGCAATTTGCCGGTGCTGGCAATGCTTTTGCCCCACGCGCCGGGCATCAGGCGGCAACGTGACACATAGACTGTTACCAAACCGGCCCGCTGCCGGCGGCATCACCGACAAAGCGATGCGAATCCCCAAGGCGCCGCGCCCGAAAGCGGGCCTCGCCGCAGGATTTGCCAACCAAAGCACCCGGACGCGTCCAATGCGTATAAAATACTGCATCAACGTGCATCCTGTCAACCAAAGACGCCCCCTGTGGGGCTGCAACTTTTCCCCGCCATGGGCGGGAGCAAACCGAGGAGGGAGCAACATGGAGATGGCCTCAGGCTGTCAGGCGGCGCGTCCGGCCGGGCGCCCGGTTCGCGGGCCGCACGGCGGATGGCAGAAGCAGGAGATCGACGCCCTGCAAAGGAGCATCGACGAGGCGGCGCGCAGCGGCGAATCGCTGCGCAGCGTATTCGAGCGCATGAGCCGCGAGCTGGGCCGAAAGCCCAACAGCATCCGCAATTTCTATTACGCGCAGGTGCGCGCACAGGAGGGCGGCACGGGCCGCGCGCTGCCGTTTGAGACGTTCTCGCAGGAGGAGGTCGAGCGCCTGATTGAGCAGGTGCTCACCGCGCGCGCCCGGGGCATGAGCGTGCGCGCCTGCGTGCGAGAGCTGTCCGGCGGCGACCGCACGCGCATGCTGCGCTATCAGAACAAGTATCGCTCCACCATCCGCGCACGGCCCGAGCTGGTGCGCCGGGTGATGGATCGCCTGAGCGCACAGGGCACGCCCTTCATCAGCCCCTATGCCGCCGACGAGGCCGACGGGCATGCCGCGCTGGACACGCTGCGCACGCGCGCCGCGCAGTCCGACGACCCGCAGCTGGGCCAGCTGTTCGACGCGCTGGATCACCTGCTGACGCTGGCGCTTGAAAGGCCTGCGCCGGACACGCCGGACAGCGACGCCCAGCGCCGCGCCGACCGGCTGAGCGCCCGCTGCGACATGCTGCGCATCGCGCTGGACGACGAGCAGCATCGCGCGCTCGAGCTGCGCGCGCAGGCGGGCGAAATGGTCACGCTGGTGAAGGAGTACATCGCCCTGCCCGAGGCGGACAGGACGAGCCGCTGCGCGGACTTCTGCCAGCAGGCCGCCGCGCGCCTGAGCGCCGTGGAATGCGCGCTGATGGCGCCGGAGGAGAGCGGCTGATACGGTTTTGCAGATCATAACGGGCTATAAGCGCGCAGCGCTCAATCAAGAAGCCGTCAGGCAGCGAAGCGTTACCTGACGGGGGCTCCCCAAATACAATGTGATCTGAGCACAGCATGGCTTGACATACCAAAAGGCTGCCGCACCGTGAATCCCGGGTTTGCCGGCGATTCCCCGTGCGGCAGCCTGCCTTGCTGCATTACGGATAGAGGATTTTGTTGTTATAGAAGACCGACTTGCGGCCCAGCTCGTCAAAGAGCACGTCGTAGCCGTATTCCTCGGCCAGCGTCGCCTGGTCGGAGAAGAGGTTGGTGCCCAGGCCCAGGCGCTCCCCCTCGATGGTCACGCCCAGGCTGGCCAGCGTCGTGGGGAAAAAGTCCAGGGTCGTGAACATCCGGCCCTCCTCGCTTACCGGCTCCACCGCGCTGTTGATGAACGCGTTGTACACCTTGCGCTCCACATTGCCGTTATGGATGTCCGGATCGCCCTCCTCATAGAAGTCGGGCTGCATGCTCACATGGTCTCCGGTGACCACGATGGTGGTGTTCTCGTAGAACGGCTGCGCCTGGCACCAGCGGATGAACTCGTCCACCTGCGCCGAGGAGCAGGCCAGCACGTTGGCGTACTGGGTATCGTAGGTGTCCGGGCAAAGCGAGCAATAGTAGCCGTCAGGCGTGTGGGTGTCCACGGTCAGCAGCGCAAAGTGGAAGGGCTGCTCCGATTCCGCCAGCGCCGTCAGCTCGTCCTTCGCCCAGTCATAGATCTTCATGTCCTCCATCCCCCAGGCGACTGCCTTGTAGTCCTTGGGAATGCGGCCAATCTCCCCCGCAGCCAGAAGATCCATCGCCTCATATTCGCCGTGCTGGGTGAAATAATCCTTCCTGCCGCCAAAGACAAAATCGGAGCCGCACATGAACATCGTGCGATAGCCCTGCGCCTTGAGCAGGTCGCCCAGGGTCACCGCGCCGGGCAGGAACGCCTCATACTGTTCCATGATATTGTCCACCCAGCCCCGCCCATAGGCATAGAGCTTGAGGGGCAGGCCAGCCGTCTGCGCGACGAGCCCCGCGATCGTCCAGCCGCAGGCCGGGGCTACCGCCGCGCCCTCCAGCTTGTCCGAATGGGAGAAGCTCACGTTCTCCCGGGCGATTCGGGTCATCTCGGGGATGTAGTTCACGTCGAACATGCCGCCGTTGGCCCGATCCTGCGAGGTCGTCTCCGCCGATTCGACGTAGATGGTGATCAGGTTGCGCTTATTCTCCGGGAAGGTGATGCCAACCGATTGCGGATCGACGTAATGCTCCTCGATGAAGCTGGACTGGTGAAGCTGATTGCTGACAAATCCAAATATGTTGAAGCACTGATCCGCGCCCAGCAGCAGCACCGCAAACCACAGCGCCAGCCCCGCCAGCGCGCCCCACGCGGGCAGGTGCAGCGGAAACACCTGCGCCCACAGCCCCGAAAAGCGCGACGACTGCGCGCGATATACCCGCCGCGAGGGCCACCACACCAGCGTCTCAAACAGGGCAAACGCAATCAGCGTCCTGCCCACGCCGCTGCGCAGATAGTCCTCAATCAGGCTGGTGGACGTGCCCTTGAGCGGAATATTCAGATGGAAGACCATCTCCTCAAAGGAGATGTTGCCGTAATTGGCCAGCCCCCAGGTAAAGCTGAAGGTGAGCAGCAGCATCACCAGCATCAGCAAATGCACAAGCACGCGCACAAGCGCCCGGCCCGGCGTGCTTCTGTGCCGCTGACGGGGCAGCACCTGCGAGCGCATGTCCAGCCGCGCGGCCAGCAGTCTGGAGAGCAGCCCCAGCAGCACGCCGACCGCGCCGGCACACAGCATCGCCGCCTCGCCGTAGTGCACATACAGGTACGAGCCGCCGTGCCCGTCCCAGAACACGCGCATCGCCGCGCGATCCAGCGGCAGCATCGCCAGCGCCACGATCATCAGGCACAAAAACGCATACAGGCATCCCTGCCCCACCGCGAAGATCGCAGGGCGTTTTTCTTTGCGCCCCATGCGCGCGATCAGCAGCGCAGCCAGAGGCGGAAGCAAAAAGCAAAGCCATTGAATCATATCGTCATTCCCTCAGCGCTCATCGGTCATCAGCAGGCCAGTCATCTCATTTCATCCATAAAACCGGCATGATGCCGGTTGCATCACCGACCAAGTAATGCAAGTTCCGTTGCTTTGCGCTCGAGGTCAAAGCTTTGTGAAAGGACTTACAGAGTAAAAAGACCACGGACAGGCCATGGTCTTTACGATCTGTTGTTTGGATTGGGCTTCTTTACCCGTGACCTCTCGTGATGACAGCCCGATCATGTCAGTGTTTTTCATTATAAACACAGGATCATGGGTTGTCAAGTGCGAAATTCCCCCATTCAGTCGCAGCAGTAATCCTCCGCGCGCTCGTCCCGGCGCACCGCGGCGTACAGGCACACCACTGTCACCAGCAGCAGCAGCGACGCCCAGAAGATGCCGCCCCACTCGTCATAGGTGATGCCCAGGAACGTGGGCTGCTTCACGCGCATGGCCACGGCCTCGCCCATCTGGGTCTCGCCGTCGTCCACCGACCAGGTCAGCGACGCGCCGACGAGCCGCTCGTCCGCGTTTTGCAGCGTCTCCTGCGCGCGCAGGCGCACGGCGAACACGCGCGTGTTGGCGATGACGCCGTCGCCGGACTGCGTGGCCGCGTCCATGTTCACGTCGAAGGCCAGCGTCCTGCCGTCGCCACCCATCGCGGGGAGCGTGCCGTCCCGGTCGCTGCCGGTCTTGCCCGCCTCGCCGGGCGTCGCCTCGGCCTCGCCGGCCAGCTCAAAGCCCTCCGGCAGGCGGCAGGCGACGTGCACGCTGGCGGGCGCCAGGCCCGCGTTGACCAGCACCACGCGTAGGCTCGTTTCCTCGCCCTCCGCCAGGCACTGACTGTCGAGCATCAGGCGCGCGCTGATCCGTGCGCCGCACACCTGCAGCCGCGGCAGCGCCACGCGCTCACCGTCCACCCGCAGCACGCCGCTGATCAGGCGCATGGCGTCCTGGTCGCCCTCCAGCGCGTCCTCGTTCACCTGCATCGGCAGGCGCAGCGTCTGCACGGCGGGCGTTTCCTGCGCCGCCTCCGCGCGGACCGTGCCCGTCAGCACGCTGCCCCGGCGCACAAAGCCGCCGGGCAGAGGCTCCGCCGGCGTGATGCCCGCCGGAAGGATCAGCTCCACCTGCGTATCCTTGGGCGCGGCGCCGCTGTTGGTCACCTCAATCTGATAGACAAACGTGTCGCCCGGGGTCAGGCGGCCCTCCGGCGCGCCCTCGACCGTGGCTGCCGCGCGAATGTCCGGAACGCACAGCGCCAGCGGCGTCTGCGCGCGGTAGAAGCGCGTGCCCATGCTCATCTCCGCGGTGATGACCGTCTGTTCGCTGTCGCCGCCCGGCGCGAGCGTGATCTCGCGGGTGAACGTCGTCACGGAGGGCACGAGCGCTCCCGTCTCGGGATCCGGCTGGGCCGCGGGCAGCGTCGCCTCCCACGCGGCGTCCGGTGCGGCGCTCAGGCGCGCGGGCAGCAGCAGGGCGATCGACACCGTCGTCTCCTGCGGACGCGGATTCCCCGCGGTGACCGTCAGGCGCAGCGCGCGCCCCTGCTCGATGCGCTCCGCCTCCGGCGCAAGCTCGAGCGTCAGCTCCTGCTCCAGGCCGGAAAGCGCCATGCGCGCGCTCTCCTCCAGGCCGTCGCCGATGCCGCCGACCACGGCGGAAAACAAGCCGTTCAGCTCCTGCGCCATGCCCGCGGCGGGCAAACACAGCAAAACCAGCGCCAGGAGCAGCATGTTCCATTTCCTCACTGGGATCAACCTCCTTGTGCGCTTTACTTTGGCCCGATCGCTTTCCGTTTATACCGCGCCTGTCACCAATTTGAGCGCTTGACAAACCCCGCGCAATACGATAGGATGAAGCACAGTTCAAACGCATGGAGGTTGCTATGGCGCAAAACATGGGTTCCGATCCGCAGCAGGCGCGCCGCGCCATGCCCTGCGATGAGGACATCGCCGCGCTGGCCGAGTTTTTCCGCACCATCGGCTCGGAGACACGGCTTAAGATCCTGCTGGCGCTGGGCACCTGCGAGCTGTGCGCGGGCGACCTGGCCGACGCTGTGGGCATGGCGCCCAGCGCGGTGTCCAATCAGCTGCGCGCGCTGCGCCAGGCACGGCTGATCACTGTCCGCCGCGACGGCAAGATGCTCTACTACCGCCTGGCCGACTGCCACCCGCGCGAGATCATCTCCCTGGCCATGAGCCATGTGAAGGAGGAGGACGGCTGATACCGGGCCGCGTCAAAAGCCTGGCCTTTCGTCGTCTCGCTTGAGAATAAGCCTTCCCCTCTGGGGGAGGCTCAGACCGTCGACAAAGTGTTGTCGACGGTCTGTCGCTGCAAGTCTGCTGGCGCATACTTGCAGCGAAAAGGGAACGAGAGAACATCATTTCTCGCGCGCCCTTTGGGCACACTCCAAATGATAAAGGAAGCAACATGTTGTTGCTCCTCGCGGCGTACATGCCGCCGCTGCGGATTTGATATGAAGGGGCTGCGGCCCCTTCATTCATCCCCGGAGCTTTTTGCGTAGTTAGTTGATACTCTGAGCCTTCCCCTCTGGGGAAGGCTGGGGCCGATCTCTCCGGCTTTTCCATCAGCACGGTATGCTATGGATGGAAATGCGTATGAGGCGCCCCCAAAAAATAATCGGAGCCTGCAGGCATTTCACCCGCAGGCTCCGATTCGTCTATTCCTCCTGATCGCTTTCCAGCGCCTCGGCGACCGCGTCCTCCACGGCCTCCCAGACCTCCTCGTTCTCCTCGATCGTCTCCTCCTCGACCTCGAAGACGTCCTCCTCGCCCTCGAGCAGGAGCACGTCGTCCTCCTGCGCGTTCTTGGCCTGAAGGATCATCTCCATCGTGTCCACGTCGACGGCGAAGATCGCCTCGGGGGCGCCAGAATGCTCCTTGAGATAGCGGGCGACCGCCGCCGCCTGCTTGCGGTTCATCCGAAAGACAATCGCGCGATGCTCGCTGCGGGTGATTTCTTCCATAGCGTACCTTCCTTTCCGCCGGGCTCGCCGGCCTGTACGGCATCAGGATAGCATGCGCGGCGGCGTCTTGTCAAGCCACGCGGCGCGATGCGCCGCCCATGGCGCGCATGGCGTTGAGCACGCAGATCAGCGCCACGCCCACGTCCGCGAACACCGCGGCCCACATGCCCGCGCGCCCCACGACGGCCAGCAGCAGCACGCCCACCTTGACCGCCAGCGCGATGGCGATGTTCTGCCGGGCGATAGTGCGCACACGCGCGGCAATGCGCAGCACCTGCGGCAGGCGATCCATCTCGTCGGTCATCAGCACGACGTCGGCTGCCTCGATGGCCGCGTCGCTGCCCAGCGCGCCCATGGCAATGCCCACGTCCGCACGCATCAGGGACGGCGCGTCGTTGATGCCGTCGCCGACGAAAGCCGCCGCGCCGGCAGCGCTGATCGCCTCCAGCCGCGAGAGCTTGTCGCCGGGCAGCAGCTGAGCGTGCACCTCGTCCACGCCAAGCGTCCTGGCGACGGCGCGGGCCGGAGCCTCGCGATCACCGGTGAGCATCACGGTCTTCTCGATGCCCAGGCCCTTGAGGGCGGCGAGCGCCTCCCGCGCGCCGGGCTTGGGCACGTCCGCCAGGCACAGATAGCCCGCCAGGCGGCCGTCCAGCGCGGCGTAGATGCGCGCGTTGTCCGACGGGCAGCCGTCCTCGCGCACCTCGACGCCCTGCTCCCGCAGCAGCGCCAGGTTGCCCGCCAGCAGTTCCCGTCCGTCGCCCGTGCGGCAGACGACGCCGCGCCCGGCGATCTCCCGCTCCAGCGCCGCGTCCGCCGCCGCGATCCCGCGCGCCTGCGCCTCGCCCACCGCCGCCACGGCCAGCGGATGCGTGCTGTCGCGCTCCGCCCCGGCGATCAGGGAGAGCACCTGCGCCTCGTCAAAGCCCGGCGCGGGATGCACATGCTCCACGGTGAACGCGCCGGTGGTCAACGTGCCGGTCTTGTCCAGCACGACCGTCTTCACCCGGCACAGCGCGTCCAGGCTGTCGCCGCCCTTGATCAGGATGCCGCTGCGCGCCGCCGAGCCGATGCCCGCAAAGTAGCACAGCGGCACGGAGATCACCAGCGCGCACGGGCAGGACGCGACCAGGAACGTCAGCGCGCGGTACACCCACGCGCGCCAGCCGCCCAGCAGCAGCGGCGGCACCAGCGCAAGCACCAGCGCAAGCCCCACGACCACCGGCGTGTACACCCGTGCGAAGACGGTGATGAACCGCTCCGCCGGGGCCTTGCGCTCCTGCGCGTCCTCCACCATGGCCAGAATCCGGCTGACGGAGGACTCCGCAAGAGGCTTGTCCACCCGGGCGGTGATCACGCCGCTCTTGCTCACAAAGCCGGCCAGCACGCTGTCGCCCGGCTCCGCCGTGCGCGCCACGCTCTCGCCTGTCAGCGCGGAGGTGTCCATCTCCGACACGCCGGTGAGCACCGTCGCATCCAGCGGCACGCGCTCACCCGGGCGGACGCGAAGCTCCTCGCCCACCGCCACCTGCGCCGGATCGACCGGAACATACGCGCCGTCCCGCAGCACAAACGCCTCCTCAGCCTTGAGCGCAAGCAGCGCCTTCACCTGTCTGCGCGAGCGCCCGACGGCATAGCTCTGGCAGCACTCGCCCACCTGGTAGAACAGCATGACCGCGCAGCCCTCGGTCAGATTGCCGATGGCAATCGCCGCCAGCGAAGCGACGGCCATCAGGAAGTTCTCATCGAGCATGTGCCCGCGTGTCAGCGAGCGAATCGCCGACAGGATCACCTCATAGCCGGAGACGGCATAGCAGGCCAGCAGCAGCCCCGCCCTGCCAACGAACGGCAGCGGCAGCAGCAGCCCCGCGGCAAACAGGGCCAGCGCGATGAGCAGGCGCGGCAGCTCGGCCTTCGCGTCCTCGTCGTCGCCATGATCGTGGCCGCAGGAGCAGCCGCCATGCTCATGGCCGTGCCCGCAGGAGCAGCCGTCGCTGTGCTCATGCTTGTGGCCGCAGCCGCACGCGTCCTCATGCCCGTGGCCGCGGCCGCAGCCGCACGCGTCCTCATGTTCGTGGCCGTGCCCGCAGCCGCACGCGTCCTCATGCCCGTGGTCGTGGCCGCAGCCGCACGCGTCCTCATGCCCGTGGTCATGATCGCAGCCGCACGCGTCCTCATGCTCGTGATCGTGATCGCAGCCGCATGCGTCCTCATGCTCGTGGTCGTGATCGCAGCCGCACGCCCTGTTCAGCTCTTCCTGTTCATGATACGCCTTCATCGGTCTTCCTCCTCTGTTCGGCTCATGATTTCAACATTTCATGGAATGATGAAATGATAGCACAGAATGCGCAGCCTGTCAAGCAGGCTGCGAAAATTGGATCGTTTTTTTCTCACCAGCTCCGGTGCACAGTCTGCGCGTGAGCGTCAGGCTTCATTCATCCTCGCCGCGATCTCGGCCAGCTTTGCACGGATGGGCAGCCCCTGCGGGCAGGCCGTCTCGCACTTGCCGCACGCGCGGCAGGCATCGGCGCGTTCGGCCTGCTCCATGTCCTGCCAGTGATAGCGCAGGCTGCGCGCGTTGGAATACTGGGCGAATTCATTCATCATGCGGAAATTGCCCGGGATATCCACGCCGAAGGGGCAGGGCATGCAGTATTTGCAGGCTGTGCAGCCCACGAACGTGCGCGCGCGGATCTGCTCCCGCACGGCCCTTATGATCCGCTGCTCCTGCTCCGAGAGCGGCTCCAGCGGGGAGAAGGTGGCCAGGTTGTCCGCCAGCTGCGCCTCGTCGGACATGCCGGAGAGGATGATCCGGCAGTTCTCCAGGCTGGCGACCCAGCGCATCGCCCAGGAGGCGACGGAGCGATCCGGCCTTGCCCGGCGCAGCGGCTCGGTGAGATCGTCGCTGAGCGTGGCGAGGCTGCCGCCCTTGACCGGCTCCATGACGATCACCGGCACGCCCAGGCGCGTGGCCAGCTCGTAGCCCTTCAGGCCGGCCTGCACGTCCGTGTCCATGTAGTTGAGCTGAATCTGGCAGAAGTCCCACGCGCGGTAGGTGAGAATCTCCTCAAACGCCTCGTAGCGGTCGTGGAAGGAGAAGCCCAGATGGCGGATGCGGCCCTTCTTCTGCTGCTCCAGCAGGAAGTCGAGGATGCCGCTCTCCAGCGTGAAGCGCCAGCGCTCGGCGTTGATCGCGTGCAGCAGGTAGAAGTCGAAGTATTCCACCTGCATCGTCGCAAGCTGCCCCTCGAAGATCTGCCTGGCCTCCTCCAGCGAATGGATGCAGGACAGCGGCAGCTTCGTCGCCAGATAGAAGCTGCTGCGCGGATAGGCCTTGAGCGCGCGGCCCACAAACGCCTCGCTGGTGTGATTGTGATAGAAATACGCGGTGTCGAAGTAATTCACCCCGGCGCGGTAGGCCGTATCGAGCATCGCCGCCGCGCGCGGCTCGTCGATCGCGCCCTCCGCCGTCAGCGGGAAGCGCATGCAGCCAAAGCCCAGGCGCGACGGCCTGGCATCCAGCTTCTCCAGGTTCGAGTATTCCACGGTTCATTCCTCCCCGGTCGGTCGTGATGTGTCCTCCTGATCATAGCACGGACGCGGCAGGCTGTCAATGCGCGCGGGATCCGTTCGCGCCCTGAGCAGTCCGGGCAGCACCTATGCGCCGGCAGCCAAAAACCTCCTGCCGCGTCCGGGTCAGCCCCGGCATGGCAGGAGGTTATGGATTGGCTTACAGCGGGGAAGACGATCTCCCGGCGCGCGGATCAATAGTTCTCCGCGCGAACCTCGAAGTAGCTCTGCGGATGGGCGCACACCGGGCAAACCGCCGGCGCCTTGGCGCCCATGACGAGGTGGCCGCAGTTGCGGCACTCCCACATGGTCATCTCGCCCTTCTCGAAGACCTTCTGCATCTGCACATTGGAGAGCAGCGCGCGATAGCGCTCCTCATGCGCCTTCTCGATGGCAGCCACGCCGCGGAACTGCGCCGCCAGCTTGGTGAAGCCCTCCTCCTCCGCTTCCTTGGCGAAGGTGGCGTACATGTCCGTCCACTCGTAGTTCTCGCCCGCGGCGGCGGCGGCCAGGTTCTCGGCAGTGTTGCCCAGCTCGCCCAGCGCCTTGAACCACATCTTGGCGTGCTCCTTCTCGTTGTCGGCGGTCTTCAGGAAGATGGCCGCGATCTGCTCATAGCCTTCCTTCTTGGCGACGGAGGCAAAGTAGGTGTACTTGTTGCGCGCCTGGGACTCGCCGGCAAAGGCGGTCATCAGGTTCTTTTCAGTCTTGCTGCCCTTCAGCTCCATATCAGCATTCCTCCTTATTTCGTGCGGGGTCGCGCCCAACCGCGCGACACGGCTTGTCCGCATTATATCACGCCCGGGAATTTTTCGCAAGCTCTGCCAAAGCCGGCCAATCCCGTGCGCCATCGGGCGCGGGATGTGGTATACTCTTTGCAGAAACGCTCAGGAGGAAGCCGCCATGTCCCATCTCATTCAGGTTGCGCCGGGCACGCCCGTGCGCACGCTTTCGCAGGCCATCGCCCTGCTGCCGCAAGACGATACGCCCGCCGTCATCCGCCTCGCCGCCGGTGTCTACCGCGAAAAGGCCGTGCTCGCGCGCGCCCACACGACGCTGGAGGGTGCGGGTGCCGGCTGCACGCGAATCGTCTTCAGTGACTTCGCGCGGGACACGCTGCCCGGCGGCGAGCGCCGCGGCACCTTCCGCACCGCCACCCTGCGCACGAACGCGCCGCACATCACCCTGCGCGGCCTGACCATCGAAAACGACGCCGCGCCGCGCGAGCGTGCCGGGCAGGCCATCGCGCTGTACGCGGACGGCGATCATCTGCTGGCGGAGGACTGCGTGCTGCGCGGCGCGCAGGACACGCTCTTCACCGCGCCGCTGCCGCCGCGGGAGATCGAGCCGAACGGCTTCATCGGCCCCAAGCAGCACGCCCCGCGCGTGCCGCAGCGCCAGACATACCGCCGCTGCCGCATCGAGGGCGACGTGGACTTCATCTTCGGCTCCGCCGCAGCCTGGTTTGAGCAGTGCGACATCGTCGCCATCGACGGGCGGGGCGACGCATCCACGCCGTTTGCGGCGTACTGCACGGCTCCCTCCACGCCGGAGGGGCAGGCGTTCGGCTACGTCTTTGACCGATGCCGGTTCCTGGGCGAGGGCTGCGAGCCGGGCAGCGTCTATCTGGGCCGCCCCTGGCGCGAGTGGGCGAAGACCGTGCTGCTGCACTGTGCGCTGGGGGAGCACATCGCCCCCGCGGGCTTTGACGACTGGGGCAAGACGCATGCCCACAGGACGGTGCTCTTTGCCGAATACGGCTGCACCGGCCCCGGCGCGGACGGCCAGCGCGCGCCGTTTGTGCGGCGGCTCACGGCGGAGCAGGCCGCGGCCATGACCTACGAGGCCTTTTTATCGTCCATGCCGGGGTGATCCTGTCTCCCGGGAATCCGGTTGGACAGCAAAAGGATGCTTTAGCAGACTAAGAATGGATTTGCGTCTCGGCCTATGCAGCGCCGCGAAGCACGAAGGCTTTATCGAGCAGCATCGTACACAGCCCCGGGTCCAGGGTCGCAACCCTGGTCGTTTCAAGGGGGTATGGGAGTCCAGAGGG
>JBJEYK010000330.1:0-2995 GCA_051886775.1 Candidatus Ventricola sp.
AGGGGTATTCCGAGTATACGCCCAGCGGAAACCCCAGCACGGTCTACGACTACATCCTGCGCGTCGATCACATTCTTCGATGGGAAGGCCTGACATGGGATTCCCTGCCGCAGCGCATTCGGGACGTTGTCAGGCTCTACGAGCCCGGCGGCCCAAAGGAAGCCGCGGGCAGGAAATCGCACAGCGCGTATATCAACGCCCTGCGTGCCTTTGAGCGGTTTACGGCGGGCTGAAATGGATCAAACGGATTCGGAGGCAATCGCATGGCCAATGCCCTCACCCTCCTGCGCGTCCTGTGCAGCCTGTGCATGGCAGGGACGCCGGCGCTTTCTCCCCGCTTCCTTGCCCTGTACGTCGCCTGCGGCATCAGCGACATGCTCGATGGCTGGGTCGCCCGCAGGACGGGCGCCGCGTCCCCGCTGGGGGCCAGGCTGGATACCCTGGCGGACATGCTGTTTGCCGCCGTATCGCTGATCAAGATCCTGCCCGCCCTGGCGGTGCCCGCATGGCTCTG
Organism: Candidatus Ventricola sp.; assembly: GCA_051886775.1. Taxonomy (GTDB): domain Bacteria; phylum Bacillota; class Clostridia; order Christensenellales; family Aristaeellaceae; genus Ventricola. The sequence goes on from JBJEYK010000330.1 coordinate 515, forward strand.
GGTCTGGATGGCGGTCATCCTCGTGATCAAGCTCGTCAATCTCGCCTCCGGCTTCGCGATGCTCCGGCGCTTCGTCACGGAGCACACCGCGCTCAACAAGGCCGCGGGCGCGCTGCTGTTCGCTCTCCCGCTGACCCTGACCATAGCGGAATTCCGCCTCAGCGCTTCGGTGGTCTGCGCCGTCGCGACGCTGGCCGCCGTTCAGGAAGGTCATTACATCCGAACCGGCCGCATCGTCGAATAGCCTGTGCCATAGGGAAATCCGCCCGCTGCTCCTCGCCTCGCGCTCATGAAGCCGCATCGCAAAATCGACATGAAGAAACGCTCGGAGCCCTTGCATCTCCGAGCGTCTTCTCATGATTGCTGATTACTCCGCCACCCGCACGCTCTTCACGCCAAAGTAGTGCGCCATGGCCTCGTTCGTCCACACGGTCGGATCGGTGTAGGCCGTGGGCTTGCCGGTGACGGTCTGAACCGTCCACGCGGGCAGGAGCACGTCGTCCTCCGCGCCCGCGGCTTCGCACAGCGCGTACTCATGCTGGAACTGGGCGATGTACGCCTGCTGCGTGCCGTCCAGCTGGTCGCGCACGAGCTTCACATAATTGCCCTGCTGCCCCATGAAAAGGCACAATGCCAGCGCCGCCGCGCCCAGCCCATAGCACGCCTTCGCCCTGCGCACGATGACCCGGCGCGCTCCGCTCAGCCGCAGCAGCGCCAGATACGCCGCCACCGGCGCGGCCAGCAGCATGTACAGGTGATACATGTTCACCACGCGCCCGCTGCCCGCGTATCCGGAGGAGTACATGTGCGGGATGATCATCGCGCACAGGATCCCATACAGCCCCAGCAGCGTCGCCCAGACCGGCGGACAGCGGCGCGCCCGCTCCGGCGCGGCCTGCTGCGCCGCGCGCGCCATTGCCGGCGCGCAGAGCAGCAGCACCGCCAGCAGCGGCGTGCGGGTCGTAAAGCGCAGGACGTAGCCCGCCGCGTCGCGCAGCGTCCACCAGACGGAGGCCAGCAGCCAGCCCAGCCCGCTCTGGTGCGCGCCGTCCGTCGCCATGCGCACGCTGTTGCCCGGCGCGACGACCGAAAGCAGCAGCCCCGCGCCGATGGGCAGCAGACACAGCGCCGTGCGCCAGGCCGCGCGGGTCTGATGATCCTGCTCCGCCTTGCCGCCGAAGGCGCGCGTACCCTCGCGCGTGATGACGCCGGCTGCCCCGGCCAGAGGCGTGCTGTGCGCGGCCCAGGCGCGCGCCAGCGCCAGCGCCGCCAGCGTCGCGCAGGTCATCATCGCGGTGATGTAGTTGTCCATCCCCAGCGCAAAGAGCAGCACGGCGCAGCCCAGCGCGCTCAGAGCAAGCCGTGCGCCGCGCAGGCTGCTCTCGCTCAGCCGGTCGCACACAACCAGCGCAAGCAGCGCAGCGGCCTGCGAGCCGGTGTAGAACCACGCGCCGTTGAACCAGTAGATGCCCTCCACGATGTCCGGCAGGAACAGCAGCGAGCACGCCGACAGCGCCCAATACAGCCCGCGCCACAGCCGCGCGGGGAGCCCCAGCCGCCTGCCCAGCATGTGCGCGCAGAAAGCATACCACGCGGCCAGATGAAGCGCCAGCAGCAGCACGGCATGTCCGCCGTAATGCGGCAGCGAGAACACAGCGGGATTGAGCGCCATGAGAATCACGCCCGTCACGGTGCCCTGCCAGTCCCGCCAGGTGCGCAGTGCGTAGCTGAGCGCATCCTTGACGACGTGCAGCAGGCTGCCGGTCTGCACCCAGGTCGGGTGCGTGTACGCCGCGAAGGTGAAGTCGTCCGTCGCCGGATGAGCAGCCTGCGCCCCCAGGAAGAAGGGCAGCAGCAGCAGCGCCCACAGCGCAGCGGGCCAAAGCGCGCGCAGCTTCTTGATCATGGTCGTTCCTCCCCTTCGCTCGGGCCGTCTCACTCGCCAAACCCCGCCTTGCAGCGCGCCAGCATCGCCCGGATGGGCAGCTGATACGGGCAGCGCTTCTCGCACGCGCCGCAGCTCAGGCACGCCCCCGCCTTGACCTTCATATCGGCATAGCGCTCCTTCGCCCAGTCGCCCAGGCCGTAGCGGCGCAGATAGCCCTCCAGCACAAAGATGCCGCTGATGTTGATGCCCGCGGCGCAGGGCTGGCAGTAATTGCAGCGGCGGCAGAACTGCGTGCCCAGCTCCCGGCGGATCGCCTCGATCTCGGTACGCTCCTGCTCGGTCAGCGGCGCGTTGTCCTGCCCGGCGGCGATGTTCTGCCCGATCTCCTCCAGCGAGGCCATGCCCGGGATCACCACGGAGATGTCCGGATTCTGCGCGATGAAGCGCAGCGCAAGCGTTGCGTTTTCCAGCGCGCCGCCGGCCAGCGGCTTCATGCAGATGAAGCCCACGTTCTGCTCCGCTGCGCGGCGGATGAGCGCCTCGCCCTGCGTCTCCACGATGTTGTAGGGGAACATGATCGTCTCCACCCAGTC
>JBJEYK010000331.1:0-2993 GCA_051886775.1 Candidatus Ventricola sp.
AGGCGCAGTACATCAAGAACGCCATGAGCGTGGGCGCGGGCGCGGTCAAGCAGCTGCGCGCGCAGTCGCGCTTTGCGCTGACGGGCACGCCGATGGAGAACCACCCGGGCGAGCTGTGGTCGATCTTTGACTTCGTGCTGCCGGGCTACCTGCTGTCGTTCGCGCAGTTCATGCACCGCTTCGGCGCGGGCGCGGAGGCCGACGTGCTGCGCCGGCGGATCCGCCCGTTCCTGCTGCGCCGCCTCAAGGGCGACGTGCTGCGCGAGCTGCCGGAGAAGAACGAGATTCAGCTCCTGGCGGACATGACCGAGGAGCAGCGGCGCGTGTATCAGGCCAGCCTGCTGCGCCTGCGCCCTCAGGTGGAGGGCACGATGAGCCGCATCGGCGTGCTGGCCGCCATCACGGAGCTGCGCCAGATCTGCGGCCATCCGTCGCTGGTGCTGCCGGACTACGCGGCCTCCAGCGGCAAGCTCGACCTGCTGCTGGACATCCTGCCCGGCGCGCTGGAGGCCGGGCATCGCGCGCTGATTTTCTCGCAGTTCACCCGGATGCTGCGCATCTTGCAGCGCCGGCTGGAGGCCGCGGGCATCGATTGCCTGTACCTGGACGGTGATACCCCGCCCAAGCGCCGCATGGAGCTGGTGGACGCCTTCAACGGCGGGCGGGGGCAGGTGTTCCTGATCTCGCTGAAGGCGGGCGGCTCCGGGCTGAACCTCGTGGGCGCGGACACGGTCATTCACTTCGACCCCTGGTGGAACCCGGCGGCGGAGGATCAGGCGACCGACCGCGCGCACCGCATCGGCCAGCGCAGCACGGTCAACGTCATTCGCCTGATCACCCGCGGCAGCATCGAGGAGCAGGTCGTGCGCCTGGGCGCGCGCAAGCGGGAGCTGTTCGATCAGATGATCACCGCGGGCGAGGCGATGCCCACGCAGCTGACGCAGGAGGATATCCGCGCGCTGTTCGAGTGAACACATGGGGGGAGCATATCATGCACATCATCTGGGACTTCAACGGCACGCTGCTGGACGACGTGCAGCTGAGCGTGGACTGCGACAACGCGGTCTTTGACGCGCTGAATCTGCCGCGCATCACGGCGGACGACTACCGCCGCCACATGACCATGCCCGTGCGCGATTTTTACACCGCGCTGGGCGTGGATCTGGCGGTATATCCCTATGAGACGATCAGCCGGCTGTGGCTGGATCGGTTCAACCGGTACGCCGTGCGCGCGGGGCTGGTGCCTGGCGCGCTGGAGACGATCCGCCGCCTGCACGCACTGGGCGTCGGACAGTCGATCCTCTCCGCGTCGTACGAGGCGTCGCTGCTTGCGCAGTGCGACGCGCTGGGGCTGACGCCCTATATGGCCGCCATCGACGGCCTGGAGGACGAGAGCGCCCGCCGCAAGACCGACATCGGCCTGCGGCAGCTGCGCCGCCTGGGGCTTGGCGGCGCGGGGACGGTGCTGGTGGGCGACATGGTGGCCGACTGCGAGCTGGCGCGGGCGCTGGGCACGGCATGCGTGCTCGTCCCCTGGGGGCACAACGACGCGCAGCGCCTGAGCGAAACGCTCTGCCCGATGGCGGAGAGCTTCCCCGCGCTGGAGGCCATGCTGCTGGCAATGCGATAAGGCGGTGAGGACATGACCAAGGACAACGTGCACACGGGGCACCGGGCGCGGCTGCGCGAGCGCCTGCGCAGGGAAGGGCTGGCCTCGTTCAGCGAGCACGAGGTGCTCGAGCTGCTGCTCACCTACGCCATCCCCCGGCGGGACGTGAACCCGCTGGCGCACGAGCTGGTCGCGCGGTTCGGCTCGCTCTCCGGCGTGCTGGAGGCTGATGAGAGCGAGCTGATGCGCGTGGAGGGCATGGGCGAGAGCGCGGCGCAGCTGCTGAGCCTGATCCCCCAGCTGACGCGCCGCTATCAGCTCAGCGCCCAGGGTAAAAGACCCGTGATCGCCAACCTCAGGCAGGCCAGCGCCTACTGCGCGCCGCTGTTTGTGGGCGTGCGCTGCGAACACCTGTACATGGTCTGCCTGAGCAAGAGCGGCCATGTGCTGCACCTGACGCTTCTGCACACCGGCACGATCGACGAGGTGGCGCTCTATCCGCGCATCGTCGTGCAGACGGCGCTGCGCTACGACGCGCATGCCGTGCTGCTGGCGCACAATCACCCCGGCGGCCTGGCGCAGCCGTCCCAGGCGGACTACCGCGGCACCCAGGCCGTGCTGCGCGCGCTGGACACCGTGGGCATCAAGCTGCTGGATCACCTGATCTTCTGCGACGGAGAGGCGTATTCCATCGCCATGAGCACATGTGCGGGCGCGAAGCCGAAGGCGATGAGCTATGTCGCCGGCGGGGAGGCGCTGCGCGAGGGCGGGGAGGAGGCTTGGATCGCGCTGGAGCCGGATGCCCTGAACGCACAACCATAGACGCACAACCATGAAAAGGGAGAAAGACATGCTCAGAAGGAGGCTGCTGGTGGGACTGCTTGTGCTGCTGCTGGCGGGGCTGGCCTGCGCCGCAGGGATGATCGGCTTCGTGTATTACAAGGAAACGCACCTGCCGCCGGTCGGCGCGTATGATGTGATCATCGTGCTGGGCGCGCAGGTGAAGGCGGACGGCTCGCCCTCCGAGGCGCTGCGCCGCAGGCTGACGGTCGCGCTGGAAAGCTATCAGGGCCAGCTGATCATCGCCTGCGGGGCGCAGGGCGAGAACGAGCCGTGCGCCGAGGGCGACGTGATGCGCGACTGGCTGCTGGAACGCGGCGTGGCGGCGGAGGACGTCATCGCGGAGACGGCGTCGTTCAACACGCGCGAGAATCTCGCCTACGCCCGGGCAATCATGCAGGAACGGGGCCTTTCGCAGGCGCTCGTCGTCACCAGCGACTATCACGTCGCCCGGGCGCTGGCGCTGTGCCGCCAGGTGGGGCTCAAGGCCACGGGCAAGGGCAGCCCGTCCAAGCCCGAGTACTTTATCAAGAACCACTTCCGG
>JBJEYK010000332.1:0-2991 GCA_051886775.1 Candidatus Ventricola sp.
TACATGTCAGGACATTCATCTGCCTCTTTCCCCTTTCCTTCGCCCTGCCGCAGCAGGTCGTCGATCTCCTCCCGGTTCAGGCCCAGCCGACGCATGGCCGCCAGGAAGCGCTCCACATGTCGCTGCGCCAGCTCGCGCTTGGCCGCATCGATGACGCTCCTGTCCTCGGTCACAAACCGGCCTGCCGTGCGCTGGCTGTACACCAGCTGCTCGCTCTCCAGCTGCGCCAGCGCGCGCTGCATCGTATTGGGATTCACCCCGGCCTCCGTGGCCAGATCCCGCACCGACGGCAATCGCTCGCCTGGCGGAAACGCACCCGTCGCAATCGCCACCTTGATCTGCTCGACCAGCTGGGTGTAGATCGGCGCGTCGCCCTGAAACGACCAGTTCATCATTTTCCTCTCCTTTGGCTTGTTGTACCAGTACAGTAATACAATAACACAGTTTTGCGGTTTGTCAAGCCCCTTTTTCCATTTTCATCAAAAAAGGCGCCCCAAGCCGAGGCGCCTCAGATCGTCAACAAGCTCTCGCGAGAAGCGGGCGTTTGTTTTCTGTGGCAAAACCAAATGGAAGCTGGCATAAACGGGTCGTATAGTGCTTCATTCAGCCGCGAAAGCACGCTATATCAGGAAGGCGCTCACTCCACCGTAACGCTCTTGGCCAGATTGCGCGGCTTATCCACGTCCAGCCCGCGGCTGACGGAGACATAATAGCCCATCAGCTGCAGCGGAATCACCGCCAGCGATGTCGCGAACAGCGGATTTGTCCTGGGGATGTACACGGTAAAGTCCGCCGTGTCCTCCGTGGCGTAGTGTCCCACCGTCGTCAAGCCCATCAGATACGCGCCTCGGCTCTTGCACTCCACCAGGTTGCTGATCGTCTTTTCAACCAGCTCTGGCTGCGTCAGCACGCCGATGACAAGCGTGCCGTCCTCGATCAGCGAGATCGTGCCGTGCTTCAGCTCGCCCGCCGCATAGGCTTCCGCATGGATGTAGGAGATTTCCTTCATCTTCAGGCTGCCCTCAAGGCTGATGGCGTAGTCCAGCCCGCGGCCGATGAAAAACATGCTGCGTGCCGCCGAGAATTTGGCGGCAAACCACTGGATACGCTCCTTGTCCTCAAGCACGCGCGTCATCTGGCCCGGCAGCGCGCGCAGTGCCTGGGCCAGCTCGTCGAAGGCCTGTGCATCCAGCGTGCCCTTCGTCCGGGCCAGCTCCATCGCCAGCGCGTAAACGGCAATCAGCTGGGTAGAGTATGCCTTCGTCGTCGCCACAGCGATCTCCGGCCCCGCCAGCGTGTAGAGCACGGCGTCCGCCTCCCGTGCGATGGACGAGCCGACCACGTTGACAATCGCCAGCGTCCGCACGCCCCTGCGCCTGGCCTCCCGCAGGGCCGCAAGGCTGTCCGCCGTCTCGCCGGACTGCGAGATGATCACCACCAGATCCCGCTCGTCCAGGATCGGGTCACGGTAGCGGAATTCGCTGGCCAGCTCGGTGCGTACTGGTGTCCTGGCCAGCTTTTCAATGACGTACTGCCCCGCGATGCCGACGTGGTACGCCGAGCCACAGCCCACGATGTGCACCTGACGCACATCGCGCAGCGCGTCCTCGTCCAGGCCGGGGATTTCCACGCGCCCGTCCTTGATCAGCGCGTTCACGGTATCCTCCACCGCGCGCGGCTGCTCGTGGATTTCCTTCATCATGAAGTGCTCGAAGCCGCCCTTTTCCGCAGCCTCGGCATCCCACTGGATCTCCACCGGCTCGCACGCCACCTCGTCGCCGTCCAGATTGTAGAACGTCGCCCCGCTCGCGCGCACGCAGGCCATCTGCATGTTGCCGATGTAGCACACGCGGCGTGTGTATTGCAGGATGGCAGGCACATCGGAGGCAATAAAGCTCTCGCCATCCGCCATGCCGATGATCATCGGGCTGTCCTTGCGCGCCACCCAGATCTCGTCCGGCCTGCCCGCGAACATCAGCGCCAGCGCATACGAGCCGCGGATGCGCACCATGCTGCGGTTGATGGCGTCCACCGGGCCAAGGCCGTACTTCTTGCTGTAATAGTCGACCAGCTTGACGGCGACCTCTGTATCCGTCTGCGAATAAAAGGTGTAGCCGTTGCGGGTGAGCTTCTCGCGCAGCTCCTGATAGTTTTCGATGATGCCGTTGTGCACGCCCACAACGCTCTCCGCGACATGCGGATGCGCGTTCGTCTCGGACGGCTCCCCGTGGGTCGCCCAGCGCGTGTGGCCGATGCCGCAGGTGCCGGGCAGCGCGCGGCCATCGTCCGTCTTGTCAGCGAGCACCTTCAGGCGCCCCTTAGCCTTGACCACCTCGGTTCTCTGCCCGTTCCACACGGCCAGACCGGCGCTGTCGTAGCCGCGATATTCCAGCCTTTCCAGCCCTGCCAGCAAAACCGGCGCCGCCTGACGCTTGCCCACATAGCCCACGATCCCACACATCGCTGATCTCCTCGCTTTCCTGCCGGAACCCGGCGTCAGAAAAAAAGATGGTCTGATTGTAGCATAACCCGGCAGGGATTGCAAGCATGCAGCCTCTTTCACCGTCCTGTGCACATACGGCGCCCGCAGCCGCGCGCTCCATCCGGTGCAGGCGCGCCCGCCTCCGAAAGCCCTTGCACAATCAAGCGTCTCAGTGCTCGCTGTGCTTTTCCGGCGAGGTTTCGCGTATGAAAAGAGGAACCGCCTCTCGCGAAGCGATTCCTCTTTCATTTCGTGATGCTCAGTCTACCGGATAGAACGCGTCCTTGCCCAGGCCGCAGGTCGGGCAGGTCCAGTCCTCGGGCACATCCTCCCAGGCGGTGCCGGCGGCAATGCCGGTGTCCGGATCGCCGATCGCGGGATCATACACATACCCGCACGGGCACTCATACTTCTGCATGCTGTTTCGCCTCTTTCCCGTCGATGCTTACTTGCTGAAGTAGCGCTTCAGCAGGCCCTCGAACGCCTTGCCGTGGCGGGCCTCGTCGCGG
>JBJEYK010000333.1:0-14605 GCA_051886775.1 Candidatus Ventricola sp.
AAACTGCCTGAGCGATTCGGGCGGATTAGGGAGTGATGAAATTGGCGGATTATGTCATCGAGATGCTGAACATTACCAAAATCTTCCCCGGAATCAAGGCGAACGATAACATCACCCTCCAGCTGAAGAAAGGTGAGATTCACGCGCTGCTGGGCGAGAACGGCGCGGGCAAATCCACGCTGATGAGCGTGCTCTTTGGTCTGTATCAGCCGGAAAAGGGTGAGATCCGCAAGAACGGCGAGGTCGTTCACATCAAGGATCCCAACGACGCCAACGCGCTTGGCATCGGCATGGTGCACCAGCATTTCAAGCTGGTGGAGGTGTTCTCCGTGCTGGACAACATCATCCTGGGTGTGGAGCCGGCCACGAAGGCATTCGGCTTCCTGCAGAAGGCCGAGGCGCGCCGAAAGGTGCTCGCGCTGAGCGAACGCTACGGCCTGAAGGTCGACCCGGACGCGATGGTGGAGGACATCACCGTCGGCATGCAGCAGCGCACGGAGATCCTCAAGATGCTCTATCGCGACAACGAGGTGCTCATCTTCGACGAGCCGACCGCCGTGCTCACCCCGCAGGAGATCGAGGAGCTGATGAAGATCATGAAGGGGCTGGCTGCGGAGGGCAAGTCCATCCTCTTCATCACGCACAAGCTCGACGAGATCAAGGCTGTGGCCGACCGCTGCACCGTGCTGCGCAAGGGGCGCTATGTCGGCACAGTGGATGTGGCCTCCACCACCAAGGAGGAGCTCAGCGAAATGATGGTTGGCCGCAAGGTGCAGCTGGTCATGGAAAAGCAGCCCCAGAAGCTGGGCGAGAGTATCCTCACCGTGCAGAATCTGACGGTGCGCAGCAAGAAGAACGGCAAGGCGCTGGTCAATAATGTGTCCTTCAACGTGCGGCGCGGCGAGATCGCCTGCATCGCCGGTATCGACGGCAACGGCCAGAGCGAGCTGATCTACGCGCTGACGGGCCTGACCAGGGCGGAGAGCGGCAAGGTCTTCCTGGGCGACCGCGAGATCACGCACCTGTCCATTCGCGAGCGCAACGCAGCCGGCATCAGCCACATCCCGGAGGACCGGCACAAGCACGGTCTCGTGCTGGATTACACGCTGGAGAACAACCTGGTGCTCAAGCGCTACTTCGATGGGCAGTTCTCCCGGCACGGCTTCTTGAGATTCTCAGAGATCCGCCAGTACGCCGAGGGCCTGATCGAGAAATACGACGTGCGCAGCGGCCAGGGGCCGGTCACCGTCGCCAGGAGCATGTCCGGCGGCAACCAGCAGAAGGCCATCATCGCCCGGGAGATCGACCTGGGCAACGACCTGCTCATCGCCGTGCAGCCCACGCGCGGCCTGGATGTCGGCGCGATCGAGTACATCCGCAAGGAGCTGATGCGCCAGCGCGACAGCGGCAAGGCTGTGCTGCTCGTCTCGCTGGAGCTGGACGAGGTGCTTGAGGTGCCCGACCGCATTCTGGTGATGTACGAGGGCGAGATCGTCGGCGAGCTGGATCCCCGGCACACCACCGCGAAAGAGCTGGGCCTGTACATGGCAGGCGCGCAGCGCAACGGCTAAGGAGGGCAGCAAGGATGGACAAGAAAAACACCTCCCTCGCCGGCAGGCTCGCCTCCTCCGAGGCGTTTCTGTCGGTGGCGGCATCGCTGATCTGTATCGTGATCGGCCTGGGTCTGGGCGTCGTGGTGCTGGCAATCATCAACGCGCAGCACGCGCTGGGCGACGGCCTGCTGGTCATTCTGCAAAGCGGCATCAAGAGCCCGCGCAATATGGGCACGGTGCTGGCCAACGCGGCCCCGCTGATCATGACGGGCCTGTCCGTCGGCTTCGCCTTCAAGACGGGCCTGTTCAACATCGGCGCGGCCGGGCAGTTCACGCTCGGCGCGTTCGGCGCGCTGTACTGCGCCATCGTGCTGCACCTGCCCTGGTATGTGTGCCTGCTGGCGGCGATGCTGCTGGGCGCGCTCTGGGGCGCGATCCCGGGCCTGTTCAAGGCGTATCTGAACATCAACGAGGTCATCACCGCGATCATGACCAACTGGATTGGCCTGTACATGGTCAACGACATCATGTATGGCAAGGGAAAAAGCCCGATGTACGATCTGGCGACGACCAAGACGTGCAGCCTGCGCAAGTACGCGCCCCAGGCGATGATCCCCAGCTGCGGCATGAGCGACCTGTTTGGCAAGCTGCAGTCGGTCACCATCGCGATCTTCATCGCCATTTTCTTCGCTGTCGTGATCTACGTCATCCTCAACAAGACGACCTTCGGCTATGAGCTCAAAGCCTGCGGCTTCAACAAGAACGCCGCGCAGTACGCCGGCATCAGCGACAAGCGCAACATCGTGCTCTCCATGATGATTGCAGGCGCGCTGGCGGGCGTCGGGGCGGGGCTGTACTACCTGTCGACCGTGGCGGAGTGGAATCCGCAGGTCTCCACGGCGCTGCCGGCGCTCGGCTTCAACGGCATCAGCGCGGCGCTGCTGGCCTGCTCCAACCCGATCGGCACGATCTTCTCCTCGCTGTTCATCTCCTACATCACGGTCGGCGGCACGAAGCTCTCCACGCAGTACTACACCAAGGAGATCGCCGACGTGATCACCGCGCTGATCATCTACCTGTGCGCGTTCTCGCTCCTGTTCAAGAACAAGATCCGCGCGCTGCTGGCGGGCAAGGCCCGCCGGGTGAACGTGGGGAAGGGAGGGGACGACTGATGTTTCTTCTGCTGAAATACACGCTCCTGTACACCGTCGTGCTGATGATGGTGGCGCTGGGCGGCATGTTCTCCGAGCGCAGCGGCATCATCAACATCGCGCTGGAGGGCATCATGGTCATCGGCGGCCTGGCCGGCGTGCTGGCCATCCAGCTCATCCCCGAGGGCGCGAGCGCGGTGACCATCGTGCTCCTGTCCGTGGGCGCGGCGGCGCTCGCCGGCATGGTCTACGCGGCGCTGCTGGCCTTTGCCTCGATCAACCTCAATGCCGATCAGACCATTGGCGGCACCGCGCTGAACATGCTGGCCACCGCGCTGGCCATGGTCATCGCCAAGGGCTTCAACGGCTCCGCCTCCGCGAAGCTGGATTACAGCAACCGCGCGTTCGTCTATGAGTTTGGCCCGCTGACGGTCAACGTCTTCCTGTTCATCGGCCTGGCGATTCTGATCCTGTCGTATGTGGTGCTCTACAAGACGCGCCTGGGCCTGCGCCTGCGCGCGTGCGGCGAGCATCCGCAGGCGGCGGACAGCGTGGGCATCAACGTCTACAAGATGCGCTACATCGGCGTGCTGATCTCCGGCGTGCTGGGCGGCATCGGCGGCATGGCCTACATCATCCCGTCCGTCTCCAGCTGGAACTTCGAGGTCGGCGTCTCCGGCGCGGGCTTCCTCGCCCTGGCGGTCATGATCTTCGGCCAGTGGAAGCCGTTCCGCATCTTCTTTGCGGCGATCTTCTTCGCGCTGTTCAAGTCGCTGGCCAACATCGCCAGCTCCATCCCGATGATGGCGGCGCTGGGCTGGACGCAGAACATGTACAACATGATCCCGTTCATCGCCTCGATGATCATCCTCGCGTTCACCAGCAAGAAGTCCCGCGCGCCCAAGGCCGAGGGCATCCCCTACGACAAGGGCAGCAGATAAGAAAAGGCGGCGCTCCCCAACATGCGCGGGGAGCGCCGCTGTGCGCTTGGAAAGCAGCTCAGCTTTGCAGGAAGCCCTTGCCGACGATCTCGGTGGAGGCGGTGATCACCATGAACGCGTTCGGGTCGTTCTGGTGCACATAGCGGCGCAGCGCCAGGGCCTGCCCGCGGTTGAGGACGGTGATGATCATCGTCTTGCTGTCGTGGCTGAAGGCGCCGTGCACGTCCTCGAGCGTCGCGCCGCGGTGCAGCTGCTTGACGATAAAATCGACGATGGGCTGCGGATTGCCGGTGATGATCTGGAAGCATTTGCGCATGCGGAAGACGTCGGCGACGTAGTCCACCAGCGCCGACTTGAGCAGCAGGCCCAGGATGGAATACAGGCCTGCCTCCACGCCGAAGCAGAACAGGGCCGCCACGGTGATCAGCGAATCGGCAACCATCAGCGCGGTACCGATGTTCATGCTGGTGTGCTTGCGCAGGATCATGGCGATGATGTCGGTGCCGCCGCTGGATGCGCCCAGATGGAACAGCATCGCCGAGCCGAACGCGGGCAGAAGCACCGCGAAGCACAGCTCGAGGAACGGCTGCGTGGTCAGCGGGGCGGAGAGCGGGCAGATGCGCTCCCAGGTGGTCATGGCCAGGGAGAGCAGCATGGAGCAGTAGACCGTGCTGAAGGCGAATTCCCTGCCCAGAAAGAGAAAGCCGACGACCAGCAGCAGCGAGTTGATGATGAGCATGAACACGCTCGGGGTGAAGACCTCGGACGGAATGAGCCTGCCCAGGATCAGCGAAAGGCCGCTGACGCCGCCGGTGGAGAAGTTGTTGGGGAACTTGAAGAAATAGGTGCCCACCGAGGTGATCAGGATCCCTGCCGTCATCAGCAGGTAGCGCTCGAGCGTGGTGAGCTCACGGGCTTTGGTAACTCTCATGACAAAAGGTCCTTTCGCCGATTTTTGCCCGAAGGCGTTGCAACTGCCCGAACAGTATAGCGTTTTTTACGCAAAAAGTCGAGCGCTTTTTCACATTTTGCCAGAAAAACCGGCGCTGTGCCAAAAAAGAACCCCCAGGACGGTCAAGCCCTGGGGGAAGCATACGGGTGCGTCAGGTGCTCAGGAACCGGCGCAGCAGGCGCACGGACTGCTCCGAGGCCATCTGCACGAAGGCGGGGTAGTCCATGTGGGACGCGCCGTCCGCGCTGTCGGAGATGGCGCGCAGCACGCAGAAGGGCACGCGGTTGACGAAGCACACCTGGCCGACGGCGGCGCCCTCCATCTCGCAGGCGATGGCCTTGAAATGCCCGGCGATAAAGGCCTTGCGCTCGGCGCTGGCGACGAACTGGTCGCCGGAGGCGATCACGCCGGTAGCCGTGCGGATGCCCATCACCTTGGCGCAGGCGGAGATGTGGCCGCTGAGCAGCTTGTCCGCCGGGATCTCCACCTTGTTGATGCCGGAGATCAGCCCAATGGGGTCGCCCAGGGGCGAGGTGTCCATGTCGTGCTGGACGACGGCGGAGGACACGGCCACGGAGCCGATGTCCAGCTGGTCGGTCAGCGTGCCGGCGACGCCGGTGTTGATGATGGCGGCGGGCTGGTAGTGCAGGATCATCGTCTGCGCGCACAGGGCGGCGAAGACCTTGCCGATGCCGCACACGGCGGTGACAATCTCCTTGCCGTCCAGCTCGCCGCGGACGAAGCGGATGCCGCTGATGACCTCGGCCTCGGTGTGCTCCATTTGGGCGCGCAGGGCGTCCATTTCCACGTTCATGGCTGCAATAATGCCGATCATGTCGTTACTCCTCATAGATGAAGGTCTGCTCACGGGCGTCCAGCTCCGCGAGATAGCGCCGGGCCTCGGCCTTGGCGGCGGCGAGGCTCGGGTTGCGATAGTTGCCGCACTCCCGGCTGGCCGCGCCGAAAACGGGGCCTTCGTGGGCGAGAATGCGCTCGCAGGTGGCGCGCACCTCGCGAAGGACGGCCTGGTTGTCGGCGTTGCGCACCAGCAGATAGAAGCCCGTCTGGCAGCCCATCGGGCCATAGTAGACGATCTGGTCGCGCAGGGCGCCGTTGCGGATGTAGGTGGCGAACATGTGCTCCAGCGAGTGCAGCGTGCTGTTGTCGATCAGGTCGTCCGTGTTCGGGCGGCGGTGACGAAGGTCATAGGTGGTGATGTCGCCGTCCACACGGCTGACGTAGATGCCGGGGAGCAGCTTGTCGTGATTGATGGAGAAGCTCGCGATGCGCGCGATGTGTTCCATGGGGCGAAACCTCCTGCCTGTCCTGCAAAAATCGATTCATTATACCAGAAGCAGACAGGGGATGCAACCATTTTCGCGCCTCAGCCAATCCCGGGGACAATCCCGGATTGAAACGGATGCGCCGGCATGCTATAATGAAAGCAATACACAACCAATAAGCTGGAGGGTGCAGCCATGAGCAACGAGACGAGTATCCCCAAGAAGACCCGCGGACGTGTGACGATCCCCACCGATGTGGACGTCGTGCCGCAGACCCTGGAGCTGTTTGCCCGATGGGGGGCCGACGCCATCCGCGACTGCGACGGCACCGATTTCCCCGCTGAGCTGCGCGCGGTGGACGCCAAGGTGTATTCCACCTACTACACCACCCGGAAGGACAATGCCTGGGCGAAGGCCAACCCCGACGAGGTGCAGCAGTGCTACATCATGACGGGCTTCTGCATGGCGCAGGAGGGGCCGCTTTCCATCAAGCTGATGGACAACCTGTCCACGGAGCTGCTTTGCCCGAACACCCGCGACGACATCCGCCGCTGGTGGGAGGTGATCGACCGTACCACGGGCGAGGTGGTCTCCCCGGACGACTGGCGCTATGCGGACGGCTGCGTCATCCTCGACCGCCCCGCGCCGTATCACGAGTACACGGTTTCCTTCCTGTGCTATCTCATCTGGGATCCGGTGCACATGTACAACGCTGTCGTCAACGATTGGCAGGGCGTCGAGCACCAGATCACCTTCGACGTGCGCCAGCCCAAGACCCGCGCCTACACCATGCAGCGCCTGCGCAGGTTCATCCAGGAGCATCCGTATGTGGACGTCATCCGCTACACGACGTTCTTCCACCAGTTCACGCTGGTGTTCGACGCGCTGCGGCGGGAGAAGTATGTCGACTGGTACGGCTATTCTGCGTCGGTCTCACCGTACATCCTGGAGCAGTTCGAGCGCGAGGTCGGCTATCGCTTCCGCCCGGAGTTTATCATCGATCAGGGCTACTACAACAACCAGTATCGTGTGCCAAGCCGTGAATACCGCGATTTCCAGGCGTTCCAGCGGCGCGAGGTCGCCGCGCTGGCCAAGGAGATGGTGGACATCACCCATGAGCTGGGCAAGGAAGCCATGATGTTCCTGGGCGACCACTGGATCGGCACCGAGCCGTTCATGGACGAGTTCAAGACCATCGGTCTGGATGCCGTCGTGGGCAGCGTGGGCAACGGCTCCACCCTGCGTCTGATTTCCGACATCAAGGGCGTCCGGTACACCGAGGGCCGTCTGCTGCCGTATTTCTTCCCGGATACGTTCAACCCGCAGGGAGATCCCGTCCGCGAGGCGAAGGTCAACTGGGTGACCGCCCGCCGCGCGATCCTGCGCAGCCCGATCGACCGCATCGGCTACGGCGGCTATCTCAAGCTGGCTTGCGATTTCCCGGAGTTCCTGAACTATGTGGAGCAGGTGTGCAACGAATTCCGCGAGCTGTATGACAACATCAAGGGCACGACGCCCTACTGCGTGAAGACCGTTGCCGTGCTCAACTGCTGGGGTAAAATGCGCGCCTGGGGCTGCCATATGGTGCATCATGCGCTCTATCAGAAGCAGAACTACTCCTACGCCGGCGTGATCGAGGCGCTCTCCGGCGCGCCGTTCGACGTGCGGTTCATCTCCTTCGAGGACATTCTCTCCGATGCGCATGTGCTGGACGGCATCGATGTGCTCATCAATGTGGGCGACGGCGACACCGCGCATACCGGCGGCGCGTATTGGGAGAATCCCGCCGTGACGGCGGCTGTCCGCGGCTTCATCGCGCGGGGCGGCGGCTTCGTCGGCGTGGGCCAGCCCTCCGGTCATCCGTATCAGGGCCATTACTTCCAGCTTGCCGGCGCGCTGGGCGTGGAGAAGGAGACCGGCTTCACCCTGGGCTACGACAAGTACAACTGGGAGGAGCACCGCGACCACTTCATCACCGCCGACTGCCGGGGCGAGATTGACTTCGGCGAGGGGCAGAAGGGCGTCTACGCGCTGCCCGGCGCGACGGTGCTCCGCCAGCACGACAAGGAGGTGCAGATGGCGGTGAACACGCTGTGCGACGGCCGCGCGGTGTACCTTTCCGGCCTGCCGTACTCCTTCGAGAACAGCCGCCTGCTCTACCGCAGCATCCTGTGGAGCGCGCACGCGGAGGATGACCTCAGGCGCTGGTTCTCCAGCAACTACAACGTCGAGGTGCACGCCTATGTGAAGAACGGCAAGTTCTGCGTGGTGAACAACACCTACGAGCCGCAGACGACCACCGTCTACCGCGGGGACGGCAGCAGCTTCGAGCTGGCGCTGGACGCCAACGAGATCCGCTGGTACGAAATCTGACGATTATCGGGCCGCAGAGAGCAGCGCTCGCAGGCTGAAAAGGAGTGTGAAGGCCTGCGCCGCTGCCAGCGCGAGCACTGCGCCCCAGAGCTGCACGCCCGGAAGCGCAGCCAGCGCGTACATCAGCAGCACCGACAGAAAATTGGCTGCTAAGGCGATGCGAAGCGA
Organism: Candidatus Ventricola sp.; assembly: GCA_051886775.1. Taxonomy (GTDB): domain Bacteria; phylum Bacillota; class Clostridia; order Christensenellales; family Aristaeellaceae; genus Ventricola. The sequence goes on from JBJEYK010000333.1 coordinate 8,422, forward strand.
GCGGCTCTGCAGGCCCAGCCCGTTCATCAGCCCGCCCGCCACCTGGTTTATGGCCATCACCGGCACCAGCGGGCAGCAGCGCCGCAGCAGCGCCAGCAGCTCTGCCTGCCGGTAAATCCGGTGGGCGAGCAGCGGGGCGAAGGCATACACGCCCGCCATCGCCGCCAGGCCGACCGAAAGCGTTGCGCCCAGGATGCGCAGGATAAGCCGCCTGTGCGGCTGGCCGCTGGCCTGCCTGCGGGTCAGCTCCGGCGCGGCGACCATGCACAGGCTGCAGGTGATGAACGATGGAATCATCAGCACCGGCATCATCATGCCGCTGTACATGCCCAGGCATTTGAGCGCCTGCGCGCTGCTCAGGCCGGCAATCTGCAGCCGGGCAGGGATCAGCGCCGATTGCACCGTGCGCATCAGCGAGGTGACCAGCCGCATGCCCGTCAGCGGCAGCGCCAGAGACAGCAGCTCCCGCGTGATCAGCCGCCGGCTGCCCTCACCGGCGCGGCAAACCAGCGCGCGGAAGGCAATCAGCAGCATCAGCACCAGCGAGAAGGTCTCGCCCAGCAGCGAGGCCAGCGACGGAATGGCTGAGCGCAGCATGTCTGGCCAGCCGCGCAGCAGGCTGACCAGCCGCACGCACAGCACAAGGCGCACGGCCTGCTCGAGCATCTCCGACAGCGCCGGGGGCACGGGGCGGCCTATGCCGTAGTAATAGCCGTTCAGCGCGCAGGAGACGCCCAGCACCGGGATGCACGGCAGATAGCACAGCAGCGCGGGCAGCGTGCGGATGTCGCCCAGCCAGAGCGAGAGCGGCACGCGCAGCGCAAAGGCCAGCGCGGCCAGCGGCAGGCTAACCAGCAGCGAAAGCCCCAGCGCGCAGCGAAGCACGCGCACCTGGCGCTCCGGCTGTGCCTTGGCGCACATGCGCGACACAGCCGCCGGCAGGCCGGAGATCACCGGCGTGATCAGCAGCATCTGTGCGCTCTGTGCCAGCTCGACCAGGCCCATGGCCTGCGCGCCCAGCTCGCGCGAGAGCCAGATGCGCAGCCCAAACCCGACGACGCGCACCAGGAAGTGCGTGCCGCTCAGGAAGATTGTCTGGCCAACCAGCGTGCGCATGAGCATCACCCCGACAAGGCATATGCCTGCGCGCCTCAATTTAGCAGCATAAAGGAGTCCGAAGACCATGTTTGACAAGTGGGATCATCGCTTTATGGAGATGGCGCATCTGGTGTCCGCCTGGGCCAGCTGCTATCAGGCGGACAGGAAGATCGGCGCGGTGATCGTGCGGGACAAGCGCGTGATGACCACCGGCTACAACGGCGCGCCGCAGGGCGTGCGCACCTGTGTGGACCGGGGCGAATGCCTGCGCAAGAAGCTGGGTATCCCCTCCGGCACGCGCCACGAGATGTGCTACGCCGTCCACGCCGAGCAGAACGCCATCATCCAGGCGGCGAAGCTGGGGGTCAGCATCGAGGGTGCGACGCTGTACTGTACGCACCAGCCGTGCATCCTCTGCGCAAAGATGATCGTCAATTCGGGCATCGCGCGCGTGGTGTACGGCGCGGGCTATCCAGACCCGTTTGCGCTGGAGATCTTCCGCGAGGCGGGGGTTGCCGTCGAGTGCTACGGGGAGAAGGGCGAGTGAATGGGACATCCGGAGCGCTCTGCGGTGGGCAGGGCGCTTCCTTCGCGCGAACGCGGCGCGATACTGGCGAGGATGCTTTGGAAAGAAGCGGTGAATTCATGCAGTTCAGACAGATCAATACCGGAAAGAAGCGCTACCTTGATCTGCTGCTCCTGGCAGATGAGCAGGAGGACATGATCGACCGCTATCTCGAGCGCGGGGAGCTGATTGTGCTGGAGGACGGCGGCAGGACGCGGGCCGTATGCGTCGTGACCGACGAGGGGAACGGCGTCTTCGAGGTGAAAAACCTGGCGGTTGCCCCGGACGCGCAGCGGCGCGGATATGGCCGGGCAATGCTGCGCTTCGTGGAGGAGCGCTGCCGGAGCCGGGCACGCGTCCTGATCGTCGGCACCGGCGACAGCCCGTTGACCGTGCCGTTCTATGAGGCATGCGGCTTCACGCGCGACCGGGTGATCGAGAATTTCTTCACCGATCACTACGATCATCCGATTGTCGAGGCGGGCGTGACGCTGCGGGATATGATCGTGCTGAAAAAGGAGCTGAGACCGTGACAAGCGAGACGAGCCAACCGGGCGAGGGCGTGCGCGCGGTGATCGAGCACATCCGGGAAGGCTACGGCGTGGAGCCGGACTATCTGTGGCACGACGACTGCGCTGCCTTTCGTCACCCGGAGGACAAGCGCTGGTTTGCCGTGCTGATGCCGGGCGTCGCACGCGAGAGGCTCTCGCTGCCCGGCGAGGGGCGCGTCGATATCCTGGATGTCAAGTGTGATCCGGCGCTGATTCCCTCGCTGATCGACGGACGCGGCGTGCTGCCGGGCTACCACATGAACAAGGAGCACTGGATTACGCTTACGCTGGACGGCGCCGTGCCGCAGGACACGCTGGCGGCGCTGATCGGCATGAGCTTCGATTGCACGCAGAAAAAACGCAGGAAGCTGCGGCAGGGAGGAAACCATGGCAACGTTTAGGCAATACGTCGTGGCGCAGTCGCTGGAGGAGGCGTACGCGCTCAACCAGCAGCGCTCAAGCGTCATCGTGGCGGGCAACATGTGGCTGCGCATGTGCGGCATGAAAAAGCACACGGCGATCGACCTGTCCGCGCTGGGGCTGGATACGATCGAGGAAACGGACGACGCGTTTGTCATCGGCGCGATGACGCCGCTGCGCGCGCTGGAGACGCACGCGGGGCTGAACCGCGAGACCGGCGGCGCGTTTGCCCAGGCGCTGGCCCCGATCGTCGGCACGCAGTTCCGCAACACGGCGACGATCGGCGGCAGCGTGTACAGCCGCTTCGGCTTTTCGGACGTGAGCGCGCTGCTGCTGGCGCTGGACGCGCAGGCGGTGTGCCACCGCGCGGGCACGGTGAGGCTGACGGACTATCAGGCGCAGCCGTGGGACAGGGACATCCTCACGCATGTCCGCGTGCCCAGGGGACGGCGTGCCGCCGTGCGCAGCGTGCGCGCGGCAGCCACGGACATCCCCCTGCTTGTCTGCGCGGCGGCGCAGGCGGAATCGGGGCTGCGCGTTGTGCTGGGCGCAAGACCTGCGCGCGCGACCGTCGTGGCGGACGGCTTGCCTGCGGATGCTGATGCGGCGGCATACGCGCGCATCGCGCAGGAGACGGCCTTCGGCAGCAACCGCCGCGCGTCCGAGGCATACAGGAGAGCCGTCGCGCCGGTGCTGATGGCGCGCGCGGCGCAGGCTGTGAGGGAGGGAAACGCATGAACATCGAGCTGACGCTCAATGGCCGCGCGGTCAGCGCGCAGATCGAGCCGGACGATTCGCTTTATACCCTGCTGCGCTCGCTGGGCATGCACTCCGTCAAGTGCGGCTGCGAGACGACGAGCTGCGGCCTGTGCACCGTCCATCTGGACGGGCGGGCGGTGCTGTCCTGCGCCGTCCCGGCGGCGCGGTGCGCCGGGCATGCGGTCACCACGCTGGAGGGCATGCAGCAGGAGGCCGCGCGGCTGGGCGCGTGCCTGGCTGGCGAGGGCGCGGAGCAGTGCGGCTTCTGCGCGCCGGGGCTGATGATGAACGTGTTTGCGCTGGCGCGGGAAAACCCGGACGCGACGGACGCGGAGATCGACGCGTACCTGGCGGGAAATCTGTGCAGGTGCTCCGGCTATGTGAGCCAGCGCCGCGCGATCAGGGCGTATCTTGCGCAGGTACGCGGGGAGGTGCGCGCATGAGCGGGAATGTGATCGGCGGCGTGGGCGCTGCCGTGCCCAAGAAGGATGCCCCGGCGCTGCTGAGCGGCAAGCCGGTGTACACGGCGGACATCGCGCCGAGGGATTGCCTGTGCGTCAAGCTTCTGCATAGCCCGCATGCGCATGCGGTCATCGAGGAGATCGACGTGTCGCGCGCGGAAAAGCTGCCCGGCGTCGCCTGCGTGCTGACGTATCGCGACGTGCCCGGCACGCGCTTTACCCAGGCGGGGCAGACGTACCCCGAGTTCAGCCCGTATGACCGGCTGATCCTGGATCGTCATCTGCGCTGTGTGGGCGATCCCGTCGCCATCGTCGCGGCGAGGACACAGAAGCAGGCATTAGCGGCCATCCGGCTGATTCGCGTGCGCTATCGGGTGCTGCCCGCTGTGCTCAGCGCCGAAGAGGCGAAGGACAATCCGGTGCTCATCCATCCGGAGGAGGACTGGCGCGCGCTGGTGGCGGACTGCGGCGCGGACAACCGGCGTAATCTGGTGGCTACGGGCGAGGACGCAGAGGGCGACGTCGAGGCGGAGCTGGCTGCTTGCGACGTGGTGATCGATCAGACCTACGAAACGCTGGCCAATCAGCAGTGCATGATGGAGACGTTCCGCGCCTTCACCCGCCTGGACGCCTACGGCAGGCTGGAGGTCGTCTCCTCCACGCAGGTGCCGTTCCATGTGCGGCGCATTCTTTCCACCGCGCTGGAGCTGCCCAAGAGCCGGGTGCGCGTGGTCAAGCCGCGCATTGGCGGCGGCTTCGGCGCAAAACAGACCGCGGTCTGCGAGCAGTATCCCGCGATCGTGACGATGAAGACCGGCTTGCCGGCGATGATCGTCTATACCCGCGAGGAATCGATGACGCTGTCCTCGCCTCGCCACGCGATGCGCATGCATGTGCGCCTGGGCGCGATGCGCGACGGCACCATTCGCGCGATCGACCTGCACACGCTGTCCAATACCGGCGCGTATGGCGAGCACGGGCCGACCACGGTCGGTTTGTCCGGCCACAAGTCGATTCCGCTCTACACCCACGGCCTCAAGGCGTTCCGCTTTGCCTGGGATGTGGTTTACACCAACACCATGAGCGCGGGCGCGTACCGCGGCTACGGCGCGACGCAGGGCCTGTTTGCGGTGGAGTCCGCGGTGAACGAGCTGGCGCACGCGCTGGACATGGATCCGTCCGTGCTGCGCGCGCGGAATATCGTTCGCGAGGGCGAACGCATGCCGGCGTATTACGGCGAGACGGCGGGCAGCTGCGCGATCGACCGCTGCATGGCGCGGGCAAAGCAGATGATCGGCTGGGACGACAAGTTCCCTGCGCGCGCCCTGGAAAACGGCCACATCCGCGCGGTTGGCATGGCGCTGGCGATGCAGGGCTCGGGCATCTCCGGGGTGGACACCGGCGCGGTGCAGCTTCGCCTGAGCGATGGCGGCGTTTATCACATGGCCATCGGCGCGACGGACATGGGCACCGGCTGCGACACGATTCTTGCGCAGATTGCGGCGCAGAGCCTGGATTGCCCGGTGGACGCCATCAGCGTCAGCGGCGTGGACACCGATACCTCGCCCTACGACTGCGGCTCCTACGCCTCGAGCACCACCTATGTCACCGGCATGGCGGTGGTGAAGACCTGCGAGGCGCTTCGTGCGAAGCTCACGCGCGCCGGTGCGGCGATGCTGGGCTGCCGGGAGGACGAGGCCCTGTTCGAGGGCGACTGCGTGGCCCGGGCGGACGGCTCTGCGCGCGTCACCCTGGCCGAGCTTGCCAACGCGCACATGATGGCGGGTCATGAGGAGCTGTCCGCGTGCGTGTCCAGCGGCTCGCCGATCTCGCCGCCGCCGTTCATGTGCGGCTGCGCGGAGATCGATCTCGACCCGATGACCGGCGAGGTGAAGGTGGTCGACTACGTCGGCGTGGTGGACTGCGGCACCGTCATCAATCCGAACCTGGCCAGCCGCCAAGCGGAGGGCGGCATCCTGCAGGGCATCGGCATGGCGCTCACCGAGCGCCCGGTCATCGACGAGCGGGGCCGCACGATGAGCCAGTCCTTCCTGCAATACAGGATTCCCGCGCGCGTGGATGCGCCGAGCATCCGCGTGGCGTTTGAGCCGAGCTACGAGCCAACCGGCCCGTTCGGCGCGAAGTCCATCGGCGAATGCGTGATCAACACGCCCGCCCCGGCTATCGCCGACGCGGTGTTCCGCGCCAGCGGCGTGCGCGTGCGCGCGCTGCCCATCACGGCGGAGAAGGTGCTGCTGGGCGCTCAGGAGTAATCGAATCAAACCCAAGGGGCTGTCAGGTGTTCTTAGCCGGACAGCCCCTTGGGGCAT